>VGCQ01000388.1 GCA_016870055.1 Alphaproteobacteria bacterium
CCCGGCGCCGTTCGCCGCCGGCGCCGCCGCGCGACGAGCCGGTACCGACCTCGACGGCTCGCGCCAGGAACGGGCGCTACTGGGCGCCCTGCTGGAACGGCCGGCCATGCTGCATGTCCTGGCCGAGGAGCTGGCTGCTCTGCCGATCGCCAGCCCTGAACTCGCCCGCCTGCGCAGCGGCCTGCTGGATGCCCTGTCGATGGTTTCCGGCGGCATCGACCCCGCGGCCGAGGAGGCCCTGGCCGACGAGCTGTCGCAGGATCGCCCCCTTGAAGCCAAGCTGATCGAGCAGCATCTGGAGCGGGCCGGCCTCGGCCGGGCCGCCGCCGCCGCCCGCGCCAAGGCCCAGGAGGCGTTCCGCGACGACTTGGCCGACCCCGACGGCTGGATCGGTCAGTGGCGTCGGGCGGCCCGCCATCTCAGCCAGCTGACGGCCGATCCCGAGGAGCTGAAACGGGCCGAAGAGGCCCTGGCGGCCGACATGAACGAGGAGAATTTGCGGCGCCTGCAGGCGATTTTGGACCGCATGCGGCGGGAAAGCCTCGAATCGGGGGCTGGCTAGCGGAAAGACCGACAGTCCCGGCCGCCACCCCCTATCGGCGCTTGAACTTAAGCCCCATATAGTAGAAGGGTAGCTCTGCGGGGTCGCCCTCCCCGCTCCCCTTCTTGCAGCCAAGTCAACGGCCGGGCCCGGCCGTCCTAACCGTTTGTGCACCCCAAGGATCAAGAATGGCGACCAAGACGACGCCCGCCGCGCAGCCCGAAGCCACCGACAACCGCGAAGAAGGACCTGACGCCCCGCTGCTCGACAGCCTGGGCGCCGAACTCAAGAAGCTCGTCCAGAAGGGCAAGGAACGCGGCTATGTCACCTATGACGAGCTGAACGCCGCTCTGCCACCCGACGAGGTGTCCTCCGAGCAGATCGAGGACACCATGGCGATGCTGTCGGAAGCCGGCGTCAACGTGGTCGAGGCCGAGGAATCGGAGGAGGCCCCGGCCGCCACGCCGGCCGAGCCCGCCAAGATCGCGGTGGTCGCCGCCGAAGCGACCGGCGAGGACGAAGAGCTCGGCCGCACCGACGATCCCGTGCGCATGTACCTGCGCGAGATGGGCAGCGTCGAGCTGCTCAGCCGCGAGGGCGAGATCGAGATCGCCAAGCGCATCGAGGCCGGCCAGGACAAGATGATCGGCGGCATCTGCGAGAGCCCGATGACGATCCATGCGCTGCTCACCTGGCGCGACGCGATCAACGAAGGCCGCATACTGCTGCGCGACGTGATCGACCTCGAAGCCACCCAGGGCGGTGCGCCCGGCGAGGGCAAAGGCGCGATGGCGACGCCGGCACCCGCCGCGGTGCCGCGTCCGTCGATGCCCAGGCTGGTTCGGCCCGCGCCGCCGCCGCCGCCGCAGGCCAACGGCGAGGCTGGCGCCGAAGGCGGCACCGAGGGCGGCGAGGACGACGACGAGAACGCGCTGTCGTTGTCGGCTCTCGAGGAGAAGCTGAAGCCGGAAGTGCTGCGCACGCTGACGCGCATCGCCAGGGTCTATGCCGAGATGTCGAAGGTGCAGAACCGGCGCCTGTCGACGCTGAGCCGCGGCCAGAAGCCCAGCGCCGAGTTCGAGAAGAGCTACGAGAAGCACCGCAAGAAGATCGTCGAGTTGGTGCGTACGGTGCACATCAACGCCAACCGCATCGAGCAGCTCAAGCTCTCGCTCTACGATCTGAACCGCAAGCTGATGATGCTGGAGGGCAGGCTGCTTCGGCTGGCCGAGGGCTTCCGCATCCCGCGCCAGGACTTCCTCGACAACTACCTCACGCACGAGATCGACCCCAATTGGCTCGACAAGGTCGGCAAGCTCTCGGGCAAGGGTTGGAAGGACTTCGCCAAGAAACGGGCGACCGACGTCGAGAAGATCCGCGCCGAGATCAAGGCGATCTCCGATACCGCCGGTGCGCCGATCTTCGAGTTCCGCCGCATGTGCAAGACCGTGCAGGACGGCGAGCGCGAGATGATGCGCGCCAAGAAGGAGATGGTCGAAGCCAACCTGCGCCTCGTGATCTCCATCGCCAAGAAGTACACCAACCGCGGCCTGCAGTTCCTCGACCTGATCCAGGAGGGCAACATCGGGCTGATGAAGGCGGTCGACAAGTTCGAGTATCGCCGCGGCTACAAGTTCTCGACCTACGCCACGTGGTGGATTCGTCAGGCGATCACCCGCTCGATCGCCGACCAGGCGCGCACCATCCGCATCCCGGTGCACATGATCGAGACCATCAACAAGCTGGTCCGCACCAGCCGCCAGATGCTGCACGAGATCGGCCGCGAGCCGCAGCCCGAGGAACTGGCCGAGAAGCTCGGCATGCCGCTCGAGAAGGTGCGCAAGGTGCTGAAGATCGCCAAGGAGCCGATCAGCCTCGAGACGCCGATCGGCGACGAGGAGGATTCGCATCTCGGCGACTTCATCGAAGACAAGAACGCCGTCATCCCGCTCGAGGCCGCCATCCAGGGCAATCTGCGCGAAAGCACGACCCGGGTGCTGGCCACCCTGACGCCGCGCGAGGAACGCGTCCTGCGCATGCGCTTCGGTATCGGCATGAACACCGACCACACCCTCGAGGAGGTCGGACAGCAATTCTCGGTGACCCGCGAGCGCATCCGCCAGATCGAGGCCAAGGCCTTGCGCAAGCTGAAGCATCCCAGCCGCTCGCGCATGCTGCGCAGCTTCCTCGACCAGGGCTGATCGTTTCCCTGGCTGTGAAGAAGCCGGGCCCAAGGCCCGGCTTTTTTCCGTGCGTCGATGCGACATCGACCGTCGAAATGCCGCGTCGATCGCCGGCTCTGCAATCGCGGCGCCGACGGTGATCAATGTGTGATCGCCACGCCGCTCGGCCGGCCATGCTTGCCAAACTTGGCCACAACCGCAACATGGACGGGTCGACGGTCGGCCGCCACGCGGCGGCGCGGCCGTCGATGTGTCGACAAGCCGGAGTGGTATGGATGCGACCCTCGGCCGATAATGTTCGGTGGATCGCGTGATCCGCGGGTCCGCCCCAATCGGGCCACAAGGCCCTTCTACGGCTGACGGAGTTCGGCCTTCGGATAGGCAGGATGACGATCGGAAGCTTGATGAAGCCGACCGTCGCGGTCGGCCTGCTGCTGCTGACGGGCTGCGAGGTCCCGCGCAACATGCGCGACGACCTCGCACGACTGACGTCGCCCCAGGCGGCCGCGGCACAAAGGCCGGCGGCGCGGCCTGGCGCGAGCCAGCCGGCGCGACCGCGCAATGCCACCCCGGCCGCCACGCCGACCGACGCCGATCCCGCGACCGAGCTCGACGGCCTGCCACGGCATACGGCAAGCGCTGCCGTACCGGTCAGCCTGGCCGGCAAGAGCGAAGCCGAGCTGCGCGCCCTGCTTGGGGCGCCGACGGCGGAGGAGGATCGGCCGCCCGGCAAGCGATGGCACTATCGCGACGGCCAATGCACTTTGGACGTCCAGCTCTATCCCGACGTCCAAACGAAGCAGTTCGGAACCCTTGCGTACGAGGTGAAGAGCCATGACAACACCGATCAAGGAAAGCTCGCCTGCTTGGCCCAGCTCCAATCCCGTGCCCGGACCGCAAACTGACGACGGCGGCGAAAGGCGCATTCGGGTCGCCTTCGTCGAAGACGACGACGACTATCGCGAGGCGGTGAGCGGCGAGCTCGCCGACCATGGCTTCGACGTGGCGGCCTATCCCGACGGAGCCGGCCTGATGGCCGCGCTCGCCGACGGCGCCAATCCCGAGATCATCGTCCTCGACTGGAGCCTGCCCAGCGTGTCGGGCATCGACCTGCTGCCGCGGCTGCGTCGCAGCGGCATCGCCTTGCCGGTCGTCTTCCTGACCGGACGGACGCAGCCGGACTACGAGGAGCTTGCCTTCGACCGCGGCGCGCTGGACTTCGTCGACAAGGCCCGCGGCGTGCCGATCTTGGCGCATCGCTTGAAGCTGATCGCCGGTGCGGCGAAAAAACCGCCCGATGCCGCACCCGTCGAGGAAGAATTGCAGTGCGGCCGGCTGATGCTGAAGCCCAAGGTCAGTCGCGCCTTCTGGGACGACGCCGATGTCGGCCTCACTCTCACCGAGTTCAAGATCGTCCATCTTCTGGCCTCGAACCCCGGTAGCTATGTGACCTACCGGGCGGTCTACGACAGCATGCACTATGTCGGCTTCATTGCGGGGAGCGGTGAAAATGGCTACCGAACCAACGTCCGTTCCTGCATCAAGCGGATTCGGAACAAGTTCCGTGCCATCGATCCCGACTTCGGTGAAATCGACAACTACCAGTCCTTCGGCTACCGCTGGGGCAAAACCTAGAGCGGCCGGTCGCGGCCGGCTGCGGACCATTCGCGGCCTCGCCGCGTCGCTCACCCTGAAGCTGGTGGCGCTGGTCGGCATCTTCATCGCGCTGCCGATCGTCCTGTACGGCCAGTTCGAGAGCGCCGACCGGCAGATGCGCGATCTCGTGACGCGCGCCATTCGCGACCGTAGCGCGCTGATCGCCGATGCGTT
>VGCQ01000389.1 GCA_016870055.1 Alphaproteobacteria bacterium
GACGTGGCGGCCGAGATGCTGCGCGATAGCGGTGCCACGCATGTGATCGTCGGCCACTCCGAGCGTCGCGCCGACTGCGGCGAGACCGATGCCGTCGTGCGCGCCAAGGCCGAGGCGGCGTGGCGGGCAGGTCTGCTGCCGATCGTCTGCATCGGCGAGACCCTGGCCGAGCGCGAGGCCGGCAAGACGCTGGCCGTGCTCGAGACTCAGCTCGAGGGCAGCGTGCCGCCGGGGGCGACGGCGGCGAATCTGGTGGTCGCCTACGAACCCGTCTGGGCAATCGGCACCGGCAAGACGCCGACGACGCCGGAAGTTGCCGCGGCACATGCTCATATTCGCAAAGTGCTGGCCGCCCTGGTAGGCGAGGCGGCCGCCGTCCGGCTGCTGTATGGCGGTTCGGTGAAGGCCAGCAACGCCGCCGAATTGCAGGCTGCAGGTGATGTCGATGGCGCACTGGTCGGGGGCGCAAGCCTCAAGGCCGACGAATTTTTGGCTATCGCCAAGGCGGCCCAAAGCGGCTAGAAGCGCGCCCGGCGAGGGCATCCCGCACCTGGCCGATGAAGCGGGCATTCTTGATCTAGACGCTGGACGAAATGGACGCGGTAAGAGGTTTTCTGCACGACTGGCGGCTGGTGCTGCTGATCATCCATGTCGGTGTCACCGCCGCGATGATCGTCGTCATCCTGCTTCAGCGCAGCGAAGGCGGTGGCCTCGGCATGGGCCGCAGCGACGCGCTGTTCTCGGTGCGCGGTCAGGCCAACGTGCTGTCGCGCATGACGGCGATCTTCGCCAGCGCGTTTTTCGCTCTCAGCTTGCTGATGGCCTGGAGCATGTCGGATCCCGATCGCAACGCGCGCTCGATCATCGACCGCGTGCCGACCGGCCCGACGGTGCCCGGCGCACCTGGCGCCGGTGGCGCCGCACCGGCGCCGGCCCAGCCCGCCGCCCCGACCCGCTAGAGGCAGCCGCAGTGGCGACCTCTCTCATCCGCCGAAGCACCCTCGGCGGAACGATATCCCCATGGCCGCGCGCCACAAGCTTTTGTATGCTGTAAGCCCATGACGCGCTTTATCTTCGTAACGGGCGGCGTGGTTTCCTCGCTAGGCAAGGGTCTTTCATCGGCGGCGCTTGGCGCGCTGCTGCAGGCGCGCGGCTATCGCGTGCGGCTGCGCAAGCTCGACCCCTATCTCAATGTCGATCCCGGCACGATGAGTCCCTACCAGCACGGCGAGGTGTTCGTCACCGACGATGGCGCCGAGACCGACCTCGACCTTGGCCATTATGAGCGGTTCACCGGTGTCGATGCGCGCCAAAGCGACAACATCACGACCGGACGCATCTATTCGACCGTGATCGCCAAGGAGCGGCGCGGCGAGTATCTCGGCGCCACCGTCCAGGTGATCCCGCATATCACCGATGCCATCCGGGAGTTCATCGTCGCCGACATCGACAGGGAGGATTTCGTCCTGGTCGAGATCGGCGGCACGGTGGGCGACATCGAGGGGCTGCCGTTCCTCGAAGCGATCCGTCAGCTCGCCAACGAGCTCGGCCGCGAACGCACGATGTTCGTGCACCTGACGCTGCTGCCCTGGGTTCCGACGGCGGGCGAACTCAAGACCAAGCCGACCCAGCATTCGGTGAAGGAGCTGCTGAGTGTCGGCATTCAGCCCGACCTGCTGGTCTGCCGCAGCGGCGACAAGGAGATCCCTGCCAACGAGCGGCGCAAGATCGCGCTGTTCTGCAACGTCCGGCCCGAGCGTGTGATCGAGGCCCGCGACGTCGACACCATCTACCAGGTGCCGATATCCTATCACGATCAGGGGGTCGACGCGGAGGTTTGCCGCTATTTCGGCCTCGATGCCCGCGAACCCACCCTCGACCGCTGGCGCTCCGTGGTCCGTTCGGTACGCGAGCCCGAAGGCAAGGTGACCATCGCGGTTGTCGGCAAGTACACCGTGCTGCTCGACGCCTACAAGTCGCTGAGCGAGGCGCTGACGCACGGTGGCTTCGGCAGCAACGTCAAGGTCGCGCTCGAATGGATCGACTCTGAGATTTTCGAGCGCGACGATGCGGTCAGCCACCTTGAGCATGTCAACGGCATCCTGGTGCCCGGCGGCTTCGGCGAGCGCGGCACCGTAGGCAAGATTCATGCGGTGAAGTTCGCTCGCGAGCGCAAGGTGCCGTTCTTCGGCATCTGCTTCGGCATGCAGATGGCGGTGATCGAGGCCGCGCGCAACCTGCTCGGGTTGGAGGGAGCGTCATCGACCGAGTTCGGCCCTTGCGAGCATGCCGTGGTCGGCTTGATGACCGAGTGGATCAAGGGCAACCAGCTCGAGAAGCGGTCCGCCAATGGCGACCTCGGCGGCACCATGCGGCTCGGCGCCTACACCGCGCGGCTGCGGCCGGGCACCAAGGTCCACGAGATCTACGGCGAGGACGTGATCAGCGAGCGCCACCGCCACCGCTACGAGGTCAACGTCAACTACAAGGACCGGCTGGAGCAGGTCGGCCTGCGCTTCTCGGGCATGTCGCCGGACGGCGTGCTGCCCGAGATCGTCGAGATCCCCGGCCATCCCTGGTTCATTGGGGTGCAGTATCATCCCGAGCTGAAATCGCGGCCGTTCGCCCCCCATCCGCTGTTCACCTCGTTCATCGGCGCGGCCAAGGCGCAAAGCCGGTTAGTATAGGGCGCCACAGGCCGCCACGGCCGCAAAGGACGTATTTCGGTCATGTTTTTCCGCTGCAATTCGACGCCATGAAGCGGTTTGTCGGGCTGTTTGCCGTAGCGGTCACCGTGGCCGTCGTTACGCAGGCGTTGGCGCAGACGGCGGCGCAATCGCCGCACGGCAAGGCCGAACGGCGCGACGCCATCTTTCTGCGCTTTCCCGAGATGGCTGAGCGCTATTGGGTGAACCCCGAGACCAACGCCGCCAGTCACAAGGTGATCGCCGTGCCGATGCCGCGGCAGTGCGCATTCGTCTATGCCGACGCCTATTCGAAGGGCCAGATGAGCGAGAGCGAGGTGCAGCAGATCGCGCTGTCGAACTGCAATCGCAAGCTCGCCGAGCTCGGACCGCTGGGCGAGAATTACGGGGTGGACTGCCGCTGCCAGGTGGTGATCAGCAACGAGGTCTACGTCGTGCCGCGCAACGCCATGCCGACCGATTCCCACGGTCCAGCCTCGATCTTCTACCGCGACCAGAGCGGCAACGTGGCGCGCCTGAACGGCGTGGCGAAGTACGGCGCCCTGATCGGTCGCGACCGTTCCGTCACCTTCTCGGTCGACAACCCGCGCGGCGAGCAGGTCTGCGAAGGCACCTTCACCAACGAGGCCGCCGGCAGCGGTCGTTTCTCGATGTCCTGCTTCAACGGCCGGTTCGCCAGCAGCGGCAGCTATCAGAGCAAGACCGGTGCGCCCAACGACCACATCGTCGCCCGCGGCCAGACGGTGCAAGGGCTGCCGGTCGTCATGGTGATCGGCCTGCCGGCGCAGCTTGCGGTCGGTACCTATGGAGCGATCTGACATGCGTCGCGTCCTGGCCGTGCTGATTGCGGCGGTGGTCGCGCCAGTCGGCGCGCTCGGCCAAAGCGCGAGTGAAGTCGAGCGTTGCTTCCAAAATCCTGCAGCGTGCGGACAGGGTGGCGGTGCTGCTGGCGCGCCGGCGGTGGGTGGCGGGACGGTCGCGACACGACCGGCCGCGGCACCTGACTACACGACGGTGCTGCAGAGCCCGGAACCGGAGCGCAAGCGTATTCAGGAGTCTTTGCGCACGCTCGACAAATACAACGGACGGATCGATGGCGATTTGCAGTCGGACGCCACGGTCAAGGCGATTCAGGATTGGCAGAAGGGACGGGGCAGCAGTCCCGTCGGCAAGCTGACGCCGCAGGAGGCCCAGCAACTCAATGCCGAAGCGGCGCGCACGCCGATCCGACGCCTCGATCCGACGGCCCAGACAGCCGCAGCGGCACCGACGCCGTTGGCCCAGCCGCAGTCGAATGCCGACGCCCTGAAAGCGCTGCAGGCCCGTGTCGCCGAGCGCCGCAAGGCAGCCGAGCCCAAAGCCGAGGCGGCGACACAGGCGCTGGTGCGCGACCTCAAGGCCTACGTAGCGGCCGACGGCAAGGGCGTGGCGGGCGAGCAGTTCGCCGACTTCGCAAAATGGTATGCCGAGACCAAGGCTGGCGGCCGGGCGGTTGGCGCGATCGTGCCGGCGATCGACGACTATGGCGACGCCAAGGCCGGCGCAGCCGTTGCCACGGAAATCGCGATCGAAAGTCAGAAGGATGGCGTGAGCCAGACGCGCTGCTTCGTCTTCGCCTGGATCGAGGGCAGCCCACGCAAGAATCCGCAGGCCTTCTCCTGTGACGATGTCGCGGGTGTCGAGAAGTGGAAGACCGAGCAGGCGCTCAAGAGCGCTTGGCGATAGGGCTGACAAGAGCGCCGCGCTTCGGCTGGCGCGCCGTCGCATGGGCGGGCGCCGAACTCTGCCGGCACGGCACCGACGGTAGGTCTTTGTAGCGCGCCGTCCGGTCACTTG
>VGCQ01000390.1 GCA_016870055.1 Alphaproteobacteria bacterium
TTTCAATTGCCCCGGCGCAATCGCTCGAGGATGGGATCGCTGTCCGGCGTCGGCGTGGTGGTCGGCGGCTGATTGAGAAGCTGGTCGAGCGGCGAGACCGAGGAGGACGGGGCCGGCGCGCCACCCGGCGTGCCCTTCAGAATGTCGTCGAGCACGGAGCCCGGTTGGCTCGGCCCGGAGGCCGGAACCGCATCGGGGAACACCATCTTCGGCAGCCACGTGGCAAGCGACGGTACTGCCCACAGGATGCCGATCGCGGCGACCTGCAGAATGACGAATGGGATGATGCCCTTGTAGATCGCGCCGGTCGTGATCGAGGCCGGCGCCACGGCGCGCATGTAGAACAAGGCGAAGCCGACCGGCGGCGTCAGGAACGCGGTCTGCAGGTTGACGCCGACCATGACGCCGAGCCACACCGGGTTGACGCCCATGGCGATGATCACCGGCGCGGTGATGGGCAGCACGATCAGCACGATCTCGATCGTGTCCATGAAGAAGCCCAGCACGAACATCACGATCATGACCGCCATGACCGCGCCGAAGGCGCCGCCGGGTACGTTGGACAGGATCGCTTCGACCAGATGCTCGCCGCCCAGGCCGCGGAACACCAAGGAGAACACCGACACGCCGAGCACGATGGCGAACACCAGGGCGCTGATCACCGCGGTGTTGCGCATCACGGCGAGCAAGGTGGCGAAGGAGAAGGCGCGGTTGAAGGCGGCCAGGATGATCGAACCGACCGCGCCGATCGAGGCGGCTTCGGTCGGCGTGGCGAAGCCCACCAGGATCGAGCCCAGCACGGCCACGATCAGCAGCAGCGGTGGGATCAATGCCCGCACGAACCGCCGGCCGAGGGTCCTGCGCTGCTCGGCGTCCATCACCAGCGCCGGGCAGTCGCTGGGCCTGACGAAAGCCAAGCCGATGATGTAGAGGACATAAAGGGCGACCAGCGACAGACCGGGCAGGAAGGCGCCGGCGAACAGATCGCCGACCGAGACCGGATCGATCGGCTTGCCGGTACGCTGGGCGGCGAGTTGGTTGGCGCCCATCAGCAAGTCGCCGACGAAGATCAGGATCACCGACGGCGGGATGATCTGGCCCAGCGTGCCGGAGGCGCAGATGACGCCGGTGGCGAGCTTGGGATCGTAGCCGGCGCGCATCATGGCGGGCAGGCTGATCAGTCCCATGGTCACCACTGTGGCGCCGACCACGCCGGTCGACGCGGCGAGCAGGGCGCCGACCAGCACGACGGAGATCGCGAGCCCGCCGCGCAGGCTGCCGAACAGCTGGCCCATGGTCTCGAGCAACGCTTCGGCGATCTTGGATCGTTCCAGCACCGCGCCCATGAAGATGAACAACGGTACGGCGACCAGCACCTCGTTGGTCATCAGGCCGAAGTAACGCGACGGCAGGCTGGTCAGGATGATCGGGTCGAACACGCCCAGCGCCCAGCCCATGGCGGCGAACATCAGCGAGAAGCCCGCCAAGCTGAAGGCGATGGGAAAGCCGCACAGCACGCCGAAAGTGGCGATGACGAACAGGGCAATGGCGAGGATGTCGCCGACAAGAGTAGGGGCCATGACGTCAGCCCAGCGGTCCGGTCAGGGTCTCGGACGGCGGCGGCTCGCGGCCGCCCAGCACCAGCACCGCACGGCCGATCCAGGCCACGCCCTGCAGGCCGACCAGGACGACGAAGCCGACGATCGTCGACTTCAGCACGTACATCGCCGGCATGCCGTTGCTCTGCACCGAGATCTCGTTGGTTTGCCAGGAATAGGCGACGTAGGTCCAGGCCGTCCAGCCGAGCAGCGCGAGCCAGGGGAACAGCAGGAAGATCACGCCCAGCAGGTCGACCCAGGCTTTGCCGCGATCGCTGAGCTTGGCGTAGAAGATGTCGACGCGCACATGGGCGTTCAGCAGGTAGGCAAAGCCGCCGGCCAGCAGGAAGGTCATGGCGTGGGTCCAGACGTAGAGTTCCTGCAGCCACACATGGCCGACGCCGGCGGCGTAGCGCAGCACCACGACGGCGCCGCAGATCAGCACGGTGGCCAGCGTGAGCCAGGCGACGACCCGGCCCACGGACCGGTTTATCCAGTCGATGACACCTACGGCGCGTGCAAGTGAATCCATGCCGACCCGCCTCCCAGATGCCCGCCTTTTCCAAGTGGCCTCGAGCGGGCCATGGCGGATTGGTTCGGTGAGCCTAGCCTATCGGATGGGGGCCGGCGAGCCTCGGCCGGCTGCTTTTCGGTGGTTTGGCGCTAACATGCGACCTCGGCGAGCCTTCGGGCCGCCTATCGGAATCGGGGAGAGGCGATGAAGCAGTTGCGCATTCCCGCCGTCTACATGCGCGGCGGCACCAGCAAGGGCGTGTTCTTCCTGGCCGACGACCTGCCTGCCGATCCTCAGGAGCGCGACCGCATCCTGATGCGCACCATCGGCAGCCCGGACCGCTACGGCCGCCACATCGACGGCATGGGCGGCGCCACCTCCAGCACCAGCAAGGTGGTGATCCTGTCGAAGTCCAAGCAGGCCGGCTGCGATGTCGACTATCTGTTCGGCCAGGTGGCGATCGATCGCCCGCTGGTCGACTGGTCGGGCAATTGCGGCAACCTCAGCGCCGCGGTCGGCCCGTTCGCCATCAGCAGCGGCTTGGTCGCCGCTCCGACCGACGGCACCGCGACGGTGCGCATCTGGCAGGCCAACATCAAGAAGCGGATCGTGAGCCATGTGCCGATGGCCGGCGGCGAGGTCGAGGAGCTGGGCGACTTCCAGCTCGATGGCGTCGCCTTCCCGGCGGCCGAGGTGCAGCTCGAATTCCTCGATCCAGCCGATGACGAGGCGGAGCAGGGAGGCGAAGGCGGCCCGACTTTCCCGACCGGCAATCACATCGACATGCTGGACGTGCCGGGCGTCGGCAAGGTCGAGGCGACCCTGATCAATGCCGGCAACCCCACGGTCTTCGTCGACGCGTCGCGATTGGGCTTCAAGGGCACCGAGCTGCAGGGCGACGTCAACGGCGACAAGGCCGTGCTGGCCAAGGTCGAGGCCGTGCGCGCTGCGGGATCGGTCGCCATGGGCGACGCTGCGACCGCGGAGGAGGCGACGGCCAAGCGGCCGCATACGCCCAAACTCGCCTACGTCGCCAAGCCCGCGACCTACACCGCATCGGATGGCCGCACCGTCGATGCCCGATCGATCGACCTTCTGGCGCGCATTTTTTCCATGGGCGCCTTGCACCATGCCATGACCGGCACCGGCGCCGTCGCCATCGCTGCGGCGGCGGCGATCCCCGGCACCCTCGTGCATCGCGTGTCGCCGGTCGGCGCCGACGGTCGCGTGCGCTTCGGCCATCCCTCGGGCACGCTCAGGGTCGGTGCCGAGGTGGCGCGCGACGGCAACCATTGGTCCGTCACCAAGGTGATGATGAGCCGCTCGGCGCGCCGCCTGATGGAAGGCTGGGTGCGCGTCCCGCCGGCGTAGTCTTCGGAGCGCTGCCCCCGGGGCTTGCGTCTCGTCGACGTCACCGAAGCCGGTCGTCGGCACCGGTCAAGTCCAGGCTGATTGCCCGCAACTTGGCGCGCGCCTCCGCATCGTAGGCCTGCGGGTTGGCACGGGCCTCGGTCATGACGTTGAAGTAGAGTCCGCTTCGCCCCTCGAGCTTGGGCGAGACTGCAAGCTGCAGGATCGCCTCGGCGCCGGTTTCGACCTTGCTCATGGGCGACACGCCGGCACGACGCACCATGGTGATGTTCATATAGGTCGACGGGTGCAGGGAATTGACGATCACGCCGGAGCCATTCAGCTCCCGGGCGAGGTCGATCGTGAACATGATCTGGGCGAGCTTGCTCTGGCAGTAGGCGGCGACACCGCTGTACTGGCGCGTCAACATGACATCGGCGAAGTCGATCGCCTGCTGGCCGGCCGAGGAGACGTTGACGATGCGTGATGGCGCCGAAGCCTTCAACAACGGCAGCAGCTCGTAAGTGAGAAGGAAGCCTGCGAGGTAGTTCACCGCGAAGCGCAGCTCGTGCCCGTCGGCGCTGACCTGTCGACCCGGATTGCCGCCGGCCGTGCCGATGCCGGCCTTGGCGATCTCCCCGGCCACGGCCTCGCCGCGCGTGTGATCGCGGCCATGGACCAGCACGCGCCAGCCGGCCTTGCCCAATGCACCCGCCACCACCCGGCCCACCCCGTCTGTGGCGCCGGTCACCAAAGCCGTTCTTGCCATGCCGTCCTCCGCGTCTTTTTCTCGTGCCGCATCCTTGACATTAATTACTAAAGTAATATATTACATTCGGGTCACTGCTTTGCGAAAGGCACGGCGCCGATGCTTTGGCGTGGCAGGAGGTATGCTTTCGGTCTTCATGATGGGTGGGCTCTCATCGTGAATCCAGTTGCGGAAATTGCGGAAATTGCGGAAATCCCCCCGCACGCCCTAGTGTCCTGGTTCAGAAGTTCGCTGGACTAAGACGAGCCTAGGAACTTGAGGCGCCTCAGCGCCTGGGCAAGTCTAGCGGCCACTGAAATCCGACTCG
>VGCQ01000391.1 GCA_016870055.1 Alphaproteobacteria bacterium
TGGCGCTCGCCGGCGCCGACGTCGTCGTGCTCGACGAGCGCCTGCATCCCGGCGGGCAGTTCTTCAAACCCCTGGCGGCGTCGCAGACGGCCGACCCTTCGACCCTCGACCGCCAGTTCCGCGATGGCGCGGTGTTGGTGCAGTCGACCGTCCAGGCCGGCGCCACGATCGTCAACGAAGCGACGGTATGGGCCGCCTTCTCGGTCCATGAGGTCGCGGCCATCGTCGCCGGCCGGTCGGTGCTCTATCGCCCCAAGCGGCTGGTGCTGGCGGCCGGCGCCTACGAGCAGTCGCCATTGATTCCTGGCTGGACCCTGCCCGGAGTCATGACGGTGGGCGGCCTGCAGACCCTGGCACGGTCCTATCGTGTGGCGCCGGGGCGGCGCATCGTGATCGCCGGCAATGGTCCGTTGTGCCTGCAAGTCGCGGCAGAGCTGTTGGACGGCGGCGCCAACGTCGTGGCGGTGCTGGAAGCAGCCAAGCGGCCTGGCTTGGGGCAAATGCGGGCGCTGGCGGCTGCGGCGGCGGCCGAGCCGTCGCTGATGCTCGATGGCCTGTCGTTGACGACCCGCCTCGGCGGCAAGCTGCACTGGAACCGCCGCACGACGCGGCTGGTGGGTGACGATCGGGTGCGCGCGATCGAAGCCGGCGATCTTGCGTTCGACGCCGACGTCGTGGCGCTGAACTACGGTTTTGCCGCATCGTCGGAGCTGGCGCGCGCGCTGGGCTGCGCCCACCGCTTCGTGCCGCGTGGCGTCGGCACGATGGAAACCCTGACCGACGCCGACGGTCGCACCAGCCTGGCCGAGGTCTTTGCCATCGGCGACGGCGCCCGGTTTGGCGGTGCCCACGCAGCGCGGGCGCAAGGGGCGCTGGCGGCGGCGGCCATTGCACGCGATCTCGGCCTGAAAGTGCCGGAACCGATCGACGCGCGCCGCGCGGTGCGCCGCGCCGCCCGCTTCCAGGCGGCGTTGTGGACGCTGTTCGATGCGCCGGCTGTCGATCCGGCCAAGGTCGACGACGCCACCGTGGTCTGCCGCTGCGAGGAAGTGACGGCAGGTGAGTTACGCGGCTTGATCACCGCCGGCCACGCGTCGCCGGCGGCGCTGAAGCGTGCCTGCCGCGTCGGCATGGGCCGCTGCCAGGGCCGCTATTGCGCCGCGGCGGTGGCGCGTATGACCTCGCAAGAGGTCGGCGAGTTCGGCCTGTTCGCGCCGAGACCACCTGCCAAGCCGGTGCCGATCCGCGCCCTCGCCGTCGAGCAGCCGGAGTGGACCGGCCACAAGGACTTCGTGCCGCCCGATATGGCGCGGCCGCGCGACATCGCGCCGTTGCCGGCCGAGACCGTCGACACGGTGGTGATCGGCGGCGGCGTCGCCGGCTCGTGTCTCGCTTACTGGCTGGCGCGAGAGGGTATCGAGGCGCTGGTGCTCGAGCGCGATGAGGTGAGCCTGCAGGCGTCCGGCGCCAATGCCGGCACGCTGCATGTGCAACTTCTCGCCTTCGACTACGCACTCGACGGGCCGCTCGACAACCGTGCCGCCGACACCTTGGCGCTGGGGCCGGCGTCGGTCGCCCTTTGGCAGGAAATCCAGGCCGACACCGGCCAGGATCTCGAGATGAAAGTTTGCGGCGGCTTGATGCTGGCCGAAACCGCGCGCGACATCGCGTTTCTCAAAGGCAAGATCGCGCTCGAGCGCAGCCGCGGCGTCGAGGCCGAGCTGATCGGCGCCAACGAATTGCGAGCGCTCGAGCCCTGCGTCGGCGAGGCTGCCATCGCTGCCGAATGGTGCCCTGGCGAGGGCAAGATCAATCCGCTCAAGGGCAGCTATGCCGTGGTGGCCACAGCCAAGGCCCTGGGCGCCCGCTTCCGGCACGGCAGCAGCGTTACCGCGATCGAGCGCGACGGCATGCACTGGCGACTCTCGACGAGCCGCGGCGAGGTCCGCGCCCGACGGGTCGTCAACGCGGCGGGACCGTGGGCCGCCGAGGTGGCGCGCCTGGTCGCGGTCGAACTCCCGGTGCGCGGCGCGCCGCTGCAGATGGTGGTCACCGAACCCACTGCGCCGACGCTGTCGCGCGTCTTGGCCTATGCCCATCGCCATCTCACGCTGAAGCAGATGGCCTCCGGGGCCTTCATGATCGGCGGCGGCTGGACCGCCGGCCTCGACGAAGAGCAGCGTCTGTCGCGGGCGTTGCGCGGCAGCGTCGAAGGCAATCTCTGGATCGCAAGCCGCGCCGTGCCGGCGATCGCCGACCTCCACGCCGTCCGCATCTGGGCCGGGATGAACGTCAACATCGACCGTGCCCCCATCCTGGGCGAGGTGCCGGGCCTGCCGGGCTTCTACAATTGCGTCAGCTCCAACGGCTACACGCTGGCGCCAGTGCTGTCGCGGCTGACGGCGGAGATGCTCGGCGGGCGCTCGACCAGCTTGCCGGTCGAACCGTATTCGATAAGACGGTTCGGCTGACGTCCGTCGCGGGATCGCCTCAGTCGATGATCTGGTAGTGGGCTTCGGTCGTTTGCCCCGTCCGGCCGTTGATTGGCAGGATGTCCTGCGGGCAGGCCGACATGGCGACGATGCAATCGAGCTCGGCGCGCAGGGTGACGAAGTCGCCTGGCTTGGTGGTCGGCGGATCGAACGACAGTCCGCCGGCCGGCGTCCAGGGAATGTTCATGAAGAGGTTCAGCGGGCTCGGGCACTCCGGCGGCGTCAGGCCGAGGCCCTGCATGGCGGCAAAGAGATTGTCGGTGCAGTTGTCGTGGTATTCCTTCACGCCCAGCAGGATGTACCGCTCGCTGTCGCAGGCGGCGATCAGCGTGTCGTGGTCGCCCTTGCTGCTGTCCTCCGTCATGGTGAGGATCTTGCGGCGGCGGTTCGTGTAGAGGCCGTCGCCGATCCTCGGCACCAGCTTGGTCAGCGTGGCGCGGGTATGCTCCATCGACATGAATTCGGTCAGCATGCCCGCGACGAAAGCCCAGGTGTCCACGACCTGGGCGCCGTGCGTGTTGATGATGCGGATCGACTGGCCCTTCTTGAGATGGGTCGCCTTGCCGCGACGGGCGGGAACGGTCTCCATGGTGGTGTCCTCCATGACGGTGATGAAATCCGCGCCCCGATGGGCGCGGGCTTGCCTTGGGAAGGCCGGGCCGTCGACGAGGCCGTGGCCGGTGAGCAGGACCTCGGTCGTCGCCGGCGCGCCCGTCCTCCCGACGCCGTCGTTCAGCTGAAGATCGAGGGATCGATCAACGGCTTGCCGCGCGGCCGCGCCGCCTCGGGACGGTCGCAGCGCTGGAAGCGGCCGCGGCCGGCCGAGCCGCTCATCCTGGCTTCCTCCATCACGACCTCGCCGCGCGACAGGGTCATCACCGGATAACCTGTGAGTTCGCGGCCCTCGTAGGGGGTGTAGTCGCAATTGTGGTGCAGGATCGAGTTGGTGAGGCTGACGCGGCGCTTGGGATCCCACAGCACGATGTCGGCATCGGCGCCGACGGCGATCGTGCCCTTGCGCGGATGCAAGCCGTAGATCTTGGCCGCGTTGGTCGAGGAGAGCGCCACGAACTGCTGCAGAGTGATGCGGCCCTTGTTGACGCCCTCGGAGAACAAAAGCGGCAGCCGCGTCTCGACGCCCGGCACGCCGTTGGGAATCTTGCGGAAGCTCTGCGCTGCACCCGGCAGCTTCTTGCCGCGCACATCGTCGTATTTGAAGGCGGCATGGTCCGACGACAGGACCTGGAAGGTGTTGGCCGATAGCCCGGTCCAGATGTGCTCCTGGTTGTCGACGCCGCGCGGCGGCGGCGAGCACACGCACTTGGCGCCTTCGTCGCCCGGCTTCTCGAAATCCTCCTCGCTCAGGAACAGATATTGCGGACAGGTCTCGCCATAGACCTTCAGCCCGCGCGCCTGGGCGCGCTGGATCTCGTGCATGGCTTCCTTGGCCGAGACGTGCACCAGCAGCATCGGCACGTCCAAAAGCTCGGCCAGCGAGATGGCGCGGTGCGTCGCCTCGCGCTCGACCACGAACGGCCGCGAGGTCGCATGGAACTTGGCGGCCGTCATGCCCTTCAACTCCAGGCGCTCGGTCAGCCAGGTGATGCAGTCGGAATTCTCGGCATGGATCATCAGCATGGCCTGTTCGCGGCGCGCTGCCGCCAGGGCGTCGAGCATCTGGCGGTCGGTGAGCTTGATGTCGTCGTACGTCATGTAGACCTTGAACGAGGTGTAGCCCTCGGCGACCAGGGCCGGGAAATCCTGGCCCATGATCTTCTCGCTGGGATCGGACAGGATCACATGGAAGGCGTAGTCGATCAGCGACTTGCCGTCGGCGCGCTTGTGGTAGCGGTCGACCACGTCGCGCAGCCCCTGGCCGCGGCTCTGGTAGGCGAAGGGGATGATGGTGGTGGTGCCGCCGGCCGCCGCCGCCCGGCTGCCGCTCTCGAAATCGTCGCAGAACACCGAGCCATCGGCGGTGTCCTGGTCGAAATGGACGTGAGCGTCGATGCCGCCCGGTACGGCGATCAGG
>VGCQ01000392.1 GCA_016870055.1 Alphaproteobacteria bacterium
CTTGAAGCCGAACTTCTTGGCGAAATCGATGTCGACATGGATCGGATTGTGGTCGCCCGAGCCGCCGCAATAGAGCGCGAGCTGGTGACGACTGATCGGCGGCAGGACGAGCGACTTCAACGTGTCGCCGACCTTGACGTCGGCGAATTTCGGGGCGGTGACGGTTGCCATCTCGATCCTCCTACTTCTTGCCGGCGTCAGGATTGCGCACGACGGTGATGCCGCGCGCCTTGGCGACCGGCTTGCCGGCCTGATCCTTCAGCTCGGTCTCGGAGACCACGAACCAGAGTGCGCCGCCCTTCTTGTCGTAGATGTCCATGACCTTCTGCTGGCAGGTGATCCTGTCGCCGACATGGACCGGCGCGAGATACTCGTAGTGCTGCTCGCCGTGCAGGATCAGGCCGATGTCGACGTTCAACAGACGCAACAGCCCGCCCTTGTCGGGGTCGTCGTTGGTGACGGCGGTGAGGTAGGTCGGCGGCGCCGGAATGGCGCGGTAGCCGGCGGCCTTGGCAGCGGCCTCGTCGACGTAGATCGGATTGTCCTCGCCGATGGCCTTGCAGAACAGACGGATCTTGCCGGCCTCGACGGTGGTGGTGAACGGCTTGAACGAATGGCCGATGAGCTTTTTGTCGAGCTGCATGCTCGCTTCCCTCCCATGAAAGAAAAACCCCCTCTCCGGTTCCGACCAGAGAGAGGGTCTTCGGCCTCGACGCCTACTCGAAGCGGCCGACGATGGCGACGCTCGAGACGTTCTCGCGCGGCGCGCCGCCGAGATTGTGCGTCATGCCGATGCGCGGGTCCTTGAGCTGGCGGGCGCCGGCGCGGCCCTGGAACTGCAGGTACATCTCGTAGAGCATGCGCAGGCCCGAGGCGCCGATCGGGTGGCCGAAGCACTTCAAGCCGCCGTCGATCTGGCAGGGGATCTTGCCGTCGGCATCGTAGAAGCCGTCGAGCACGTCCTTCCAGCCCTTGCCGGTCTCGGAGATGTGCAGATCCTCCATGGTGACCAGCTCGGTGACCGAGAAGCAATCGTGCACCTCGAACATCGAGACCTCGTTGCGCGGGTTCTTGATGCCGGCTTCCTCGTAGGCCTTCTTCGAGGCGATGCGCGTGGTGTGGAAGTAGCTGCCATCCCACGAGTTGTGGCCAGACTCCGAACCGTTCGACACCGAGAGCTGTAGCGCCTTGACCGAGACGATGTTGCTCTTGCCGAGCGACTTGGCGATCTCGGGCGTGGTCACGATAGCGGCGGCGGCGCCGTCCGACACGCCGCAGCAGTCGAACAGACCGAGCGGCGAGGCGATCATCGGCGCCTTCAGGATGGTCTCCATGTCGACCGCCTTCTGCAGATGCGCCTTGGGGTTCTTGGCGCCGTTCTGATGGCTCTTCCACGAGACGTGGCCGATCGCCTTCTTGAGATCGTCGGCCGACACGCCGTGCGCCGTCATGTAGGCGGTGGCGAGCTGGGCGAAGTTGCCGGGCGCCGTGCCGTTGGCGTTCCACAGCTGCTGCAGCGGCGCGCCGCGGCCGCCGGGCAGGCCGCCGTAGCCGGTGTCCTTCAGCTTCTCGACGCCCAGCGCCAGCGCGAAGTCGGCGGCGCCGGAGGCCACGGCATAGCAGGCGCCGCGAAAGGCCTCGGTGCCGGAGGCGCACATGTTCTCGACATGCGTGACCGGGATGTTGGGCAGGCGCAGCGTGGTCGACAGCGGAATGCCCGACTTGCCGACATGGACCTCGTCGATCGCGGTCGAGAACCAGGCGGCGTTGATCTGCTTGGCGTCGATGCCGGCGTCGGCGATGCACTCCTTGTAGGCTTCGAGCATCAGCTCTTCGGCGCCCGAGTCCCAGCGCTCGCCGAACTTGGAGCAGCCCATTCCGAGAATTGCCACCTTGTCCTTGATACCCCGTGCCATGTTGGTCTCCTTGGGTCGTAGGGTTTCAGACTATCACACTAAGGTTCGTTGGACCGCGGGCCTGGACGCCCGCGGTCCGGAAAACTCAAACCGGCGCCGCTTTCCAGAAGTAGCGCTTGAAGCCACCGCGCATCTGGTCGTTGTCGCGGATGCGGAAGGTCATGCGCATCTTGGCGCCGACCTTGACCTGTTCCTTGTCGCTGTCGGTGAAGTCGGCCATGAAGCGGCCGCCCTCGGGGAAAGTGATCATGCCGTAGTAGGCCGGCGGATCGGGCGAGTAGGTGAGCGAATCGGCGGTGAACGACATCACGTTCGCCTCCAGCCCGGCCATGTTGTAGGGATCCTGGCTGTCGATCGCGTGGCAGTTGGGATTGACGCAGACCGGCGTGCGAGGGAACTGCACCGTACCGCAAACCCGGCACTTGCCGCCGACCAGGCCATAGATCATGTCGCGCTTGCGCCACAGGATCGACAGCGCGGTCTTCTTGTCGAACTCCGCGCGCATGCCCTTGTCGATCGGCAGCATTTCGTTGAAGGCAAGGAACTTCATGTAGTTGGTTTCTTCCTTGCGCCGCTTCATCCAGCCCGAGAGCCCCTTGCGCTTGGGCAGCCTGGCGTTCTCGGCCGTGACCTCGAGCACCAGCACGTCGACGCCCTGGCCGAAGGCCACGACCATGATCTTGTCGCCTTCCTTGGCGGTCTCCAGCGCATCGACCAGCATGACCAGCGCGTGGGCACAGCCGGTGTCGCCGAGATTGGCGCCGAGCAGGTCGCGCACCGCGCCCTCGCCGACACCGCACATCTTGGCCATCTGCTTGGGCACCGCCGGCATCAGGCTCGGCATGATGAAGTGGCTGATGTCGGCGCCCTTGAGCTTGCAGGCGGCGAGCGCCGCCTTGATGGCCGGCGGCACGATCTTCGAGTAGCCCTCGTCGCGGATCCAGCGCTCCTCCCAATTGTAGTCGAAGTCGCTCTCGTCGCCGCGGAAGTGGTCGACGAAGTCCATCGACACCGAGTGATGGCCGACCAGCTTGGCGATCACGTTCTCGGTGCCGCACAGCAGCGCCGCGGCGCCATCGCCGTAGTTCAGCTCGTTGGCCGAGGCGACGCGCGTCAACCGCTTGTCGGCCGCCGCCACCAGGGCCGGGCCACCACCGTTCTTCGAGGCATTGAGGCCGGCGATCAGCGCCGAGGTGCCGGCCTTCTGCGAGCCGCCGACGTCGGAAGCGAGCAGATTCTGCTCGATGTTGAGCGCCGTGCCGATCACGCCGGCGTTCTGACGGTCCTTGAAAGGATGCGTCGTCGACGCGAAGTAGAGATTGCGCACATCCTCGGCCTTGTGGCTGGTGAGGCAGTCGCGCGAAGCCTCGACCGCCATGGTGATCGAATCCTCGTCCCAGTTGGCCATCGAGCGCTCGCCCTTGGCGAGACCGCGCAGGCCGGCGGCGAACCACTTGTTGGCGTCGTAGACCGCCTGCCGGCTGAGCCGCAGACGCGGCACATAGGCTCCATAGGCGACGATTCCGACCATGCGGTTTCCTCCAACTCGATGAACGGGCGTTTATGGCTCGGTCTTAGCGCGGCCCCGCCCGATGCGCGAGACGGATTTCAGCATGGCTGGTTGGACGGTGGAATGATATTTCGACAATCGAAATATCATCGCGGCGCAGGGCTGCCGGTCGACGCTGCTCAACGCCCGGCCGCCGGCGGCAGTTCGCGGAACAGATTGCGGTACCCCGCATCCGGCGGGATGTGCAGATAGCGCTTGCCGTCACGGGTCTCGACCCAGGGCTGCACGGTGACGATCTTGCGGGCGCGGGCCTGGGCGATGGCGCCTGCAACAGTCCCGCCTTCGGCGAGCAGCTCGAGATTCTTCAACGTCGCGTGGACCAGAGTGCGCCGGCCGGCGGCTGCCTCGTCGATCGCCTGCTGGGCGCCGATCCACACCGAATCGACCGACTCCGAACCGTCGTGCAAGGCGACCTGATCGGACGGCGCTTCGGCGAGGAAGAACCAGGTGTCGAAGCGTTTCGGCGCGAAGACCGGTGTGATCCAGTGGGCGTAAGGCACCATGAGATCGAGCGCCAGCACCAGATCCTCGACCTCGACCAGATCGACGATGCTCGCCTCGTCCTTGGCGAGCTTGGCCCGCCAACGTTGCTCGATAGCGGCGAGGTCAGCCGCTGCGATCAGGTCGACCGCGCCGCGCTTGCGCGCCAGCAGCACGCCGCATTCCTCGAATGCCTCGCGCACACCGGCGACGCGGAACTTCAGCTCACCGTCGGCGATCGTCTCGGCGCCGCTGCAACGGGCGCGCAGGCGGCCATCGCCGTCGGCCTCCTCGAGCTTGCCGCCGGGGAAGACCAGGGCACCGGAGAAGGAATCGATCTGCTGATGGCGCACCACCATGAAGACTTCGAGGGGAGAGAGGGCGTCGCTGGTCATCGACGGGCGCAGCAGCAGGACGGTCGTCGCCGGCCGGGCGACGGGCGGTTGTTTCTTGGCTTCTGTCATGATCGCCCAGTGTCCCATAGCCGCCGCGACACTGCCAACGTCTGCGTGTATTCTGCGGCACGGTCATTCCGCAGGGAGAAGGA
>VGCQ01000393.1 GCA_016870055.1 Alphaproteobacteria bacterium
GCTTCGCTCAGGATGACGGCTTGGTCCCGACCTCAGACCGCTCGCGTCGAGATGACGGCGTAGCAACCCTCTAATCCAACGAACTTCAGAGTCGGGACACTAGCGACGGGCGCTTTCGACGGTTTCCGGCAGACTGCCTTCGCGGCGACGGAAGTAGAGGTAGCCTCCCAGCCCGAGGGCAAGAAGCAGCAGGCCGAACCATAGTTCGGTGTGGGTCGGACCGATCAGGTCGAACAGCGGCGTGGCGCCCAAGTTGAACAGCAGCATCGAGGCCGCCATGACCGCGAGCCGCAGCCTGAAGACGCGGGCGATCTCGGGGCCGCGAAACACCGTCTGCATGCGGGTGATCATGGGGATGAAGTAGAACGGCCCGCCGAAGCCCGAGATCAGGCCGGCCAGCATCATGGCCGGCAGCTTGTAGGGATTGTCGAGTCCCCAGGCTGCCAGCGCGATCAGCACGAAGCCCGAGCCCATCGCGACATAGCCCAGGAACATGGTGGCGAGCGGCCGGCGGAAGCGCACGCTGCCAGCCACCAGATTGCCGATCACGTCGCCAACGCCGGTCGTGCCGATGATCAACCCGAGGGCCGCGAGCCCATGGAAGCCGAACAGGTGCGGGTCGTGCTCGACCACCATCAAGGTGATGGCAAGCTGCAGGGCCACGCTCCATGGTCCATTGGCAAAGGCGTTGATCAGCAGCAGCGCGCCCATGGTGCGCTCGCGCAACATCAGTCGCGCGCCGTCGAGCAGGGCGTCCCAAGCGCCGCGCCAACCGCCGCGGCCCGGTCGCGGCTTGGCCGCCAGATCGACCACGCGCTCGCGCACCAGCCATACCGACAGCCCCGACGCCACGAAGCCCAATGCGGTGACGGTGAGGAAATGGATCACCGGCAGGAAGGCGTTGAGCACCGCGGCCAGGACAGGCCCGATCAGGCGGGCCAGCCGCCAGGTGGCGTCGAACAGGCCGTTGATCGCCTGCAGGGCGTCACGATCCTTGACCAGCACCGGTACCGCCGACTGCAGGGCCGGCGTGAACACCATGCGGAGCGCGGCGAGCCCCATCACCGAGATCACCAGGAGCGGAATCGACACGCCCCAGACGTAGAAGCCTGCGACCGGCAGGACGGCGAGCGCGGCGCTGGCATACTTGGCGCCGATCATGGCGCGGTCGGCGCGCCAGCGGTCGAACAGCGAAGCACCCAAGAGGCCGACCACGAGCATGGCGGCGTACTGCGCGGCGTTGACGTAGCCCGCGGCGTTGCCGATCTGCTCGGCGGCGATCCACACCACGGCGATGCGAAACACGTCCTCGCCGATGGTCGAAGCGGCGAGTCCCGACCACACCGTCGCGACCGCCCGATCCTTGAGAGGACGCAGGACGGGGATCATCGTGTGATCACTCGGCCGTCACTTCACCCACACCCCGCCATCCTTGTTGGCATAGCCGAGCGACAAGTAGGCGGCGTCGACCAGGGCCTGGCCGCGTTCGTTCATCAGGAGGCCCGGCCCCATCTTGTTCATTGTGTAGCCGAAGGAGAGACCGGCCGAGGGATCGGCGAAGCCCAGCGAGCCGCCGGCGCCGACATGGCCGAAGGCGGCACTGCCCATGATCACGCTGTCGACATCGGGCCCGAACAGCGTGGCGCCGATGCAGCGCTTGCGGTTGTCCATCGACTTCATGAAGCCGAGCGCAAAGCGCGTAGGAATGCGTAGCGTGGCATCGTCGTGCGTGGCCATCGACACTTCACCCATACGGCTAAGCGTCCTGGCGTCGACCAGCGCACCGCCGCCATTCGCCAACGGCGCATACAAGCCGGCCAGCCCCCGTGCGTTGGTGACACCGTTGACGGCACCGATCTCGGCAGCTCGCCCGGCGCGCGTATTGGCGCCGCCGGTCCGCCAGGCGCCGATATTGAAGTAGAACAGCGCCGCCGGCGATTCCTTCCTGGCTGCGAGATCGGACATGAATGGTGTCTTGGCCTGGTTGGGCTTGTAGACATAGGGGACTACCGGCGCCACGCGCGGCTCGATCGCCTCGGGCAATCCAATCCAGAAGTCTAGTCCGAGCGGACGGGCGATCTCGTTCTGGAAAAAGGTGCCCAGCGAGACGCCGGCCGCCCGCCGCACCATCTCGCCCACCGTCCAGCCGAAGGTAAAGCCGTGATAACCGTTGCGCGTGCCGGGCTCCCAGAACGGTGCCTCCTCGGCGAGGAGGCCGGTCATGTAGTCCCATTCGTAGGGACCGCTCTCCTTCACCTTGGCGCGCAGCGCCGGAACGCCGGCCGAATGATCGAGCATCATGCGCGTTGTCACGCGCTGCTTGCCGTTGCGAGCGAACTCCGGCCACAGCTCGGCCACTGGCGCATCGAGATCGAGCTTGCCGCGACTCGCCAACACATGAGCGCAGATCGCCGTTGCGCCCTTGGTGCAGGAGAACACGATACCGACCGCGTCGCGGGTCCACGGCGCGCCGGTCTTGCGGTCGGCGACGCCACCCCACAGATCGACCACCGTCTCACCGCCGACGGTGAGGCACACCGAGGCGCCAACCTCGCCCTTGTCGGAAAAATTTTCCTGGAAGGCTTCGGCTACGCGCGCGAAGCCCGGCTTGCAAGTTCCCTCGATCACGTGACTTCTTCCTATGCCGGCATTGGAAGCTTGAACGCCTCGATCAAGAACCGTGCCGATTGCGTCAGGCCCGAATCGTCGATGCCGTGGCCGACGCCTTGCGAGATATGCAGGTCGACCTGCACGCCGTTGTCCTGCAGGGCCTGTGCGGCGCGCTGGCTGAGGACATGAGGCAGCATTTCGTCCCGGTCGCCATGGACCAGTAGCACCGGTGGGCGCGACCGGATTTCGTTCGGCAGGACCTCGGGCCCGGCCAGCATGCCCGAGAAGCCGACGATGCCGGCCAGCGGCTTGGCACGGCGCAGGCCGACATGCAGGGCCATCATCGTGCCCTGCGAGAAGCCGATCATGCAGGTCTTGCTGGCATCGAGCCCGTGCTCGGCCATCTTCTCGTCGAGAAAGGCGTCCACCAGGGGAGCGGCACTGCGCACGCCGGCCAGCGCCAGCGCCGGATCGAGACGCGACACCGGGAACCACTGGTAGCCGAAGGGATTGCCCTCGCAAGGTTGCGGCGCATTGGGCGCATAGAAAATCGCGTCGGGCAGCAGCGATCCGAAGGCAGGACCGAGCCCGATCAGGTCGTTGCCGTCGGCGCCGTAGCCATGCAGCATCACCACGAGACGGCCGGGTTTGCCGTCGTTGTGCGGGCCGTAACTCGCGCCCTCGAGTTTGGTCATTTGGCTTTTCGCTCCTTGGTCGACGCGGCTTTCGGCGCACGCGTGCCCCAGTCGGGCATGTTGCGGCGATAGTGCCAGAGTAGCAGCGCCGCAGCACTGCGCCACGGCCGCCACGGTTCCGCAATTCTGACCAGTCGCTTGGCGTCCGGCCGCTTGCGCAAGCGCTTGAGGTGCTGCGCTGCCACCATCAGCCCGAGATCGAGGCCGGGCATGATGTCGGGCCGGCCGTGGGCGAACATCAGGTAGATCTCGGCCGTCCAGCGGCCGATGCCCTTGGCCTGCGTCAGCATGGCGATCGCCGCCTCGTCGTCGAGTTCGCTGAGCACGGCGAAATCGATGCGGCCCTCGACAACGTCGGCGGCCAAGCTGCGGCCATAGCGCATCTTGGCGCCCGACAGGCCAACGGCGCGCAACTGCTCGTCGCCCAACGCCAGAAAGTCGGCGGGCGCCATGCTCGGTACCGCCGCTTCCAACCGTAGCCAGATGCTGCGGGCGGCGTGCACCGAGACCTGCTGGCCCACGATCGAGCGCATCAGGCCGCTGAAGCCGACCGGCGATTCGCGCAGCGCTGGATAGCCGACCTCTTTCTGGGCGCGGGCGAGGTCGGGGTCGACCTTCGCCAGGTGCCGCATCGCTTTCCTGAGGGTGCGGGTGTCGAGAACGACCGGGGGCATGTCTCCGCATAGCACGACGTTCGTGGCCGCTGTAACGTCCGATCATGTCCGTCGTCACGCGTTTTGCCCCCAGCCCGACCGGCGAACTGCATCTCGGCAGCGCCTATTCGGCGTGGACCGGCTGGCAGCGCGCGCGCGAGGCGGGTGGCCGCTTCTTGGTGCGCATCGAGGATATCGATATTCGCCGCTGCAAGCGCGAGCACGAGACGGCGATCCTGGCCGATCTGACCTGGTTGGGCTTCGACTGGGACGGCGCGGTGCGGCGGCAGTCCGAGCATTTCGCCGATTACGGCCGCGTGCTCGACCAGCTCGATGCGCGCGGGCTGATTTATCCCTGCTTCTGCAGCCGCGCCGCGATCGAGCGCGAGCTTGCTGCCTCGGCCCACGCGCCACACGGGCCCGACGGCGCGCTCTATCCCGGCACCTGCCGTTCCTTGTCGCGACAGGAACGATGCGACCGTCTGGCGGCCGGCCACGAGCACTGCTTTCGACTCGACGCGGCGCACGCCGCCGAACAAGCGGGCTCCTAT
>VGCQ01000394.1 GCA_016870055.1 Alphaproteobacteria bacterium
GTGTTCGGCCTTGACCGGCAGGGCATCGCCGTGGTCGGTCCCATCCCGACCGGCCTGCCGGCTCTGTCGCTAGCCACGCCATCGCTCGCCGACGTCGATCAACTGCTGGCCATCGCCCTGGTCGCAGCGCTGTTGTCCTTCTCCGACACCATGGTGACGGCGCGCGCCTTCGCGGCACGCAGCCGCGAGCGCATCGACGCCAACCAGGAGCTGCTGGGCATCGGCGTGGCCAACCTTGCGTCAGGCGTAAGCCAAGGCCTGCCGATCAGTGCCAGCGATTCGCGCACCGCCGTCGCTCAGGCCGCCGGCGGCCGGACGCAAGTGACGTCGATCGTCGCGGCTGCCGTCGTGGCCGCCGTCTTGCTGTTTCTGGCCGACTGGCTGCGCTACCTGCCGACCGCGGCGCTGGGCGGCATCCTGATCGCCTCGGCCTGGGGACTGTGCGATTTCGCCGAATTCGCCCGGCTGTGGCGTTTCCGCGGCGTCAGCCTCGCCGGCGCGCTGGTGACGCTGGTCGGCGTGCTGGCGTTCGGCATCATGGAAGGCATCCTGATCGGCGTGGTGTTCTCGCTGATCCTGCTGCTCAGGGCCTTGGCCTTCCCACCCGATGCCGTGCTCGGCCGCACGCCGGAGGGTGGTTGGCACGATCCGGCGCATCGATCGGAAGCCGTGGCGGTCCCAGGCCTCGTGGTCTATCGTTTTTCTGCGCCGCTGTTCTTCGCCAATTGCGGCATCTTCCGCGAACGCATCGAAGCGTTGCTCGCGGCCGCCCAACGGCCGGTGAGCGGCGTCGTGATCGATGGCGGCGCCATCCACGACGTCGACCTGATGGCCTGCGAGATGCTGGTCGAACTCGACGAGGAACTGACCAAGCGTGGCGCCCGGCTGGTGTTCGGCAATCTGCGCGACCGGGTGCGCCGCGACATCGAGCGCGGGCTCGGCGTCGAAGGCGGCGATGTCTGCTTTCCGACCATCGCGGCGGCCGCCGAAGCGGCCGGACGGACCGCCGCTATGCCGCCAGTTCCAGGATCTCCCTGACCTGCGCCGGCCCGTCGATCTTGCGCGGGTTGCGCGGCACCCAGGGGGTGCCCATGGCTTGGTTGGCGATGCGGTCGAAATGTTCCTTGCCGATCTTCACTTCGCCGAGGCTGCGCGGCATGCCGAGACCGCGAATGAACTGATCGAGCACGTCGCCGGCGTCCTTGCCGGGTTGGCCCATGGCGTTGGCGATCAGCGTCTGACGGTCGGCGTTGGCCGACTTGTTCCAGCGCATGACCGAAGGCAGCATGATGCACGAGGTGTGGCCGTGCGGCACATCGAACACCGCGCCCAGCACGTAGCCGATGCCGTGGCTCGCGCCCATCGGCACGCCCGCCGCCAAGCCGCCCATCGACAGCCACGAGCCGATCTGGCAGTCGAGCCGCGCCCTCATGTCCTTGGGATCGGCTTTCACCTTGGGCAGGCCGCGCGCCAGCAGGCTGAGACCGTGCAAGGCCGAAGCGTTGGTGAACTCCGTCGATTCGTTGGAGCACATGCCTTCCACGCAGTGATCGACGGCGCGGATGCCGGTCGACAGGAACAGCCACATCGGCGTGTGCCGCGTCACCTCGGGGTCGAGGACCACGGCCTGCGGGATGACCATCGGATGGCGGAACATCTCCTTGACCCTGGTCGCCTCGTTGGTGACGCCGGCGATGCCCGAGAATTCGCCGGCCGACAGCGTGGTCGGGATGGAGATTTGTCGTACCGTCGGCGGCTTGACCTCGACCGCGCCGCGGATGCGGTCCATGTCCTCGACGCTCCTGACGTCGTTGGCGAGGCAAAGCTGGACGGCCTTGGCACCGTCGGTGATCGAGCCGCCACCCAGGGTCACGATCAGGTCGGTCCTGGCCTCGCGGGCCTGCTGTGCGGCGGCAACGATCGCCGACCGCGGCGAATGCGCCGGCATCTTGTCGAAGGTGCCGACGCATTTGTTGCCGAGCGCCCGCCTTACTTTCTCGACTTCGTCGGTTTCGCGGTTCAGCGTGCCGCTCACCATCAGGAAGACGCGCTCGGCGCCATGAGCTTTCACGATCTCTGCAACCGACTGGGCGGCCGGCTTGCCGTAGTGGACTTCGTCCATATCGGTGAAAACGACGCGGCCTGATGTCAGCATTCTGTCCTCCGTAGCCCGGCATTTTGCTATCGTGGCGGCGAAAGGCACGGGAAAAATCATGACAGCGACACGGGAAGGGGCGATTGCCCGCGCGGAGCGGTATTTCGACGACGGCGGATTCCTCGCCGACCTGCAGCGGCGCGTGGCGATCCCGACGACCAGCCAGGAAAAGGACGCCATGCCGGCGCTGCAGGAATACGTTTCGGGCGAGATGACCCAGTCGCTGCAGAAGCTCGGCTACGACTGTACCGTGTTGGCCAACCCCAAGCCGCAATACGGTCCGTTTCTGATTGCGCGCCGGATCGAGGATCGGGCTTTGCCGACCGTGCTGACTTACGGCCACGGCGACGTGATCCGCGGCCAGGACGACCAATGGCGAGCCGGGCTGTCGCCCTGGAAGATCGTGATCGAGGGCGATCGCATGTACGGCCGCGGCACGGCCGACAACAAGGGTCAGCACACCATCAACATCGCGGCGCTGGCTTGCGTGATGCAGGAGCGCGGCTCGCTCGGTTTCAACTCGACGATTCTGATCGAGACCGGCGAGGAGACGGGCTCGCCGGGCTTGGCGGATTTCTGCACGGCCAACAAGGACGCTCTCGAGGCCGACGCGCTGATCGGCTCCGACGGGCCGCGGCTCGATCACCGCCGGCCGACCATCTTCGGCGGCACGCGCGGCACCTTGAACTTCAACCTCAAGCTCAGCTTGCGCGAAGGCGGCCATCATTCGGGCAACTGGGGCGGGCTTCTGGCCAATCCCGGTATCATCCTGGCCCATGCGCTGGCCACCATCACCGACGCACGCGGCCAGATCAAAGTGCCGGAGTGGCGGCCGACCACGCTCACCAACTCGGTGCGTGCCGCGCTCGCCGACGCCCATGTCGACGCCGGCGAAGGGGCGCCCGCCATCGACCCCAACTGGGGCGAGGCGTCGCTGACGCCGGTCGAGCGCGTGTTCGGCTGGAACAGCTTCGAGGTGCTCGCCTTCAAAACCGGCAATCCCGACAGGCCGGTCAACGCCATCCCGCCCAGCGCCGTCGCCTACTGCCAACTGCGGTTCGTGGTCGGTACCGATCCACACGACATCATCCCGGCGTTGCGCCGCCACCTCGAGCGTCACGGCTTCGGCATGATCGAAGTCGAGCAGGCGCGCGAGGTGATCATGAATGCCACGCGGCTCGACCCGGAGAACCCATGGGCGCGCTTCGCCGCCGCCTCGATCGAGAAGACGGCCGGACAGAAGCCCAACATGCTGCCCAATCTCGGCGGCTCGCTGCCCAACGAGGTCTTCACCGACATCCTGGGTCTGCCGACCGTCTGGGTGCCGCATTCCTACGCCGCGTGTTCCCAGCATGCGCCCAACGAGCACCTGCTGGCGCCGGTGGCGCGCGAAGGCTTGCGGCTGATGACCGGCATCTTCTGGGACCTCGGCGCGCAAGGCCGTCCGGGGTAGGCTTCGGCCGATGCTTTCGCCCGACGAGGCCGCCCAGCTGATCGAGGCCATCGCAGCCCGCCAGGACCGCGCGGCCTTTGCCAGCCTGTTTCGCCACTACGCTCCGCGGGTAAAGGCGTTCCTGATGCGCGGCGGTACGGATGCAGAGACCGCGCAGGAAGTTGCGCAAGAAGCCCTGATAATCGTGTGGAGAAAAGCCGCCAGTTTCGACCGCAGCCGAGCTTCGGCCGCCACTTGGATCTACACCATCGCCCGCAACAAGCGCATCGACCTGGCCCGCCGGGCTGCCCGCCCGGCGATCGAGACCGAGGATTGGCTCGCGGTTTTCGCCCCGGAAGAAGCGGATGCCGACAAATCCGTCCTGGCAGGACAGACGTATACGCGGGTGAAGGAGCTGTTGGGCGGCCTGTCGGCCGACCAATTGGTGGTGATCAAGAAGGCATTTTTCGAGGACAAGACCCATACGGTCATTGCCGAGGAACTGAAGCTGCCGCTTGGCACCGTCAAGTCGCGCATACGCCTGGCTCTTGGGCGGCTGCGCGAGGCGTTGGAGAAGGAACAGTCATGAACCATCCGGCCCCCGAGGAGCTGCTGCTGGACTATGCCGCCGGCGCGTCGGCGCCAGGTCCCGGCCTGGCCGTGGCGCTGCACGTGGCGCTCGATCCCGCCGCACGCCGGACCGTCGAGCAGTTGGGCGCCGTTGCCGGCGCGTTGATCGAGGCCGAAGCCGAGGCGACGGCGGACGAGGCGGCGCTGACCGACGCGGCACTGCAGCGCATGCTGTCGCGTCTGGACGGCCTTGCCGTCGAGCCCAAGCCCGCACCCTACACGCCGCGCCCCGGCTTCCAGTGGGCGCCGGCTCCGCTTGCCCGTCATCTCGACCCGC
>VGCQ01000395.1 GCA_016870055.1 Alphaproteobacteria bacterium
GCCTGTTCGACTCGTGGCGAGATGTCATTGGCGCAGTGAATCTGTTTGCAGCTTTTCTGCTTGCGCGCATTCTCTACGGGCTCTTGGCTGGCGGCGTGCAGCCAGCTGCAACGGCTTGGGTAGTCCAGACGGCGAGTGACCCGAATCGAGCGACCGGAGCTGCCCGGGTTGGCGCTGTTGTTGGCCTTGGCAGTGTCATCGGGCCGGCGTTGGCGGCCAGCTCGGTCGATGCGGCAATCTGGTTGCCCCTGATGATCACCGGCCTCCTTTCCGGGCTTGCCGCCATCGTCATTCTGCTTGCAGCTGCTGCGCCAGCAGTCACCCCCAAGCCGGCGCATCGTGAGAAGGAGCTCACGTCTCCCGATATGCTGCGCGTCTACATCGTCGCCTTCCTATTCTACTTCGGACTTGCAGCGTTGCAGCCGACGATAGCTTTCTTTGTGCAGGATCGCTTTCACGTCGAAACCGCGCTCGCCATCCATCGAGGGGGCCTGGTGTCCGCTACTTTTGCCGGATGTGCGCTTTTCGTTCAGGCATTCTGGATACGTCGGCTACCGCTTTCTGCTCGCTGCCTGCTGTCGACCGGGATTGCAGTATCGATGCTGGGCTTCGCGTCCGGTCTCCTGGTGACGGATATCCGATGGCTGCTGGCGGCCTTTGCCTTGGCAGGTATTGGTTACGGATTGGCGCAACCTGGGCTGATGATTTGGGCATTGCTGGGAGCCGCTCGTCACGGACAGGCCGAGGCGGCGGGGCGGATTCAAGCGGCCGCATCGGCAGCCTGGGTCGTCGGCCCGTTTGCCGGCACGGCCGTCTACGCTATCGACTTCAGAGGCGCCCTGGCGGTCGCGGTGACCACCATGGCATTGGCCTTGGCCGTGACGATCGCCTGCCGATCGCAGGCTACTCCGCCGCCTGTGCCTTCGGTGCCGCCGGGGCGATCGCCTTCATGGTGCCGCCGTAGCGGTCGGTGAAGGCCGAGGTGTCGATCTCCTCGAGCTGGACCTCGCGATTCAGCACGCGCTCCTTCCACTCGAGCAGCTCGGGGTGAGCACCCTGGAACTCCGGCATCACTTCCTTGGCGAACAGTTCCAGCGACTCGCAGATATGTTCGTGGCTGTTCTTGCCCGCCTGATTGAGCAGCACGACCTGGTCGATGTTGGAGGCCTGGAATTTGTGCAGCTTGCGGCGGATGGTGTCGGGCGAGCCGATCAGGCCGCCGCGCAGCGACGCGGCGTGCGCCTCGGGATTGGCCTTCTTCCACTTCTGGTATTCGTTCCACATGTTGACTGTGCCGGCTGGCGGTCGGCGGCGGTCGGCCGACTGACCATAGAAGCGCAGCGCGAACTGGAAGAACGTGTCGCCGTCGGCCCGCTCGCGGGCCTCCTCGTCGGTCTTGGCGCACATGAAGAACGAGACCAGGGCGATATTGGGGTTGGTCTTGTAGTCGGCGAGCTTCTTCTGGCGCTTCACGAAGGCGTTGTAGTAGGCGTGCACCCAGGCATGCGCGGCGTCGGCCGAGACGAACTGGAAGCCCAGCGCGCCCATGCCCCATTCGCCGCAAGTGGCCAGGGTCTGAAGTTGCGAGCAGGCAACCCATAGCGGCGGATGCGGCTTCTGCAGGGGCTTGGGCACGACCATGCGCAGCGGGAAGTCGAAGTACTTGCCGTGATGTTCGCTGGGGCCGTCCTTGAACATCGGCACGATGGCGCGCACGGCTTCCTCGAAGACCTCACGCTTGTTGTCCATGGTGATGCCGAACGGCTCGAGCTCGGTGATCGATGCGCTCTCGCCCATGCCGAACTCGGCGCGGCCGTTCGACAGGAGGTCGAGACAAGCGACGCGCTCGGCGATGTGGGCGGGATAGTTGGTGGTGAGCTGCAGGATGCCGTGGCCCAGCCTGATCTGCCGGGTGCGTTGACTGGCCGCTGCCAGGAAAGAGGCGGGCGAGGGCGAGTGCGAATACTCCTCGAGGAAGTGATGCTCGACCTGCCAGGCGTAGTCGTAGCCCAGCCGATCGGCCAACTCGAGCTGGCTCAGCGCATTCTGATAAAGCCGGTGCTCGTCCCCTTCTTTCCAGGGCCGGGGCAGTTGCAACTCATAGAAGATGCCGAACTTCATGCGCTGTTCCTTCGCCAAACTCGCCGTCGAGCATGCGCGGAAATGCAAGTGAAGCAAATAGCGGGGCCGCCGCCCGTTTCACTGGTCAAGACGGGGAAGAATGGTGCCCGCTGCTGGACTTGAACCAGCACGGCCCTTTCGAGCCTCAGGATTTTAAGTCCTGTATGTCTACCATTCCATCAAGCGGGCAGGCCGGGACCTTAGTACCGGAACCCCGCGATCATGCCACCCTCGACGATGGCCCGTAACAGGCTGGCGGCGCGCGCCGGCGCCTGCTCTTCGCCGGTGAAGGGGGCGATGGCTTCGCACAGTTCCGGGAACGGCTTGCCGGCGACCAGGGCCTCGAGCATCACCGCTTCGTCCTGCTCCAGGGAGCGGAAGTTGGAGACGAGATCCGGCCGCCAGATCGCCCACACCGCAGGCTCGGGCGCGGGCTCGACGACAAGGTTGCCAGGCTCGACCTCTTCGCGACGCTGCCAGGCCTGCGGTGCCTCGAAGGCGAGCGGCAGTCGGCGCAGCGAGGGTAGGGTGGTGAAGGCAAGCGTCTCCCAGGCTTCCTGCGGCAGGGCCATCAACGCTTCCGCCGTGATGGGCGTGACGTCGGGCGCATCGAAGGCCTCGCCCAGCGCCCATTCGAAACGCGCCATCTCGGCTGCCGCCGGGAGGCGATCGTAGGGCGGCGTATCGGCCAGGAAGTCGGCGAGTCCCTTCCCATACCAGCGGATGGAGGGATGGCGCGAGGGGTGAGCGGCAATGTAGGCGCGGGCCAGGCGGTCGAAATCGTCGGGCCCGGCCATGGCCATGATGCCGGGATAGTCGGTGGTCAGCGCCTCGATCAGGCGCAGCGCATAGCCGTCGCGATAGACGTCGAGCAGCGTCGTGCGGTCCGTCTTGCTGGTATCGCGCACGGCGGTTCGGAAGGCGTCGCTGCTCGCCAGCAGGTAGTCCTGAAAGGCCCGCTGCAGATCGCCCAGGGAGCCCGCGTTGCTGGTCATGCGGCTTGGCGCGTCACGGTGCCGGCGATGCGGCGAGCCTCGTCCAGCTCGGCCAGCAGCTCGGCATAGGGAGGGATGTTGGCGTCACGCTCGATCATGGTCGGCACGCCGGGGAACAGGCGCACGGCCTGGGCGTAGAGCGTCCAGACGTCGGGCACGATCGGTTCGTCGTGCGTGTCGATGATGTGGCTGCCCTTGTGGGTGTGGCCGGCGAGATGGAACTGCCGCACGCGCTCGCGCGGCATGGCGCGCAGGAAGGCCAAAGCGTCGAATTCGTGATTGAAAGCGCTGACATAGACGTTGTTCACGTCGAGCAGGATCTCGCAATCGGCGCGGCGCGCCAGCTCGGCGACGAAGTCCCACTCGGTCAGTTCAGAGGCGGCGTAGGTGACGTAGCTCGAGACGTTCTCCAGCACCAGGCGGCGGCCGAGATGGTCCTGTACGGCCATGACGCGCTCGGCGACATGGTTCAGCGCCTCCTCAGTGTAGGGCAGCGGCAACAGGTCGTGCATGTTCTGGCCACGCAGGCCGGTGAAGCAAAGGTGGTCGGATACCCACATCGGCTGCACGCGCTCGATGAGCGCCTTCAACTCGTCGAGATAGCGCCGGTCGATCGGGTCGATCGACCCGATCGACAGCGACACGCCGTGCAGCGCCATCGGATAGTCGCGGCGAAGCCGGTCGAGCCAGCGCAGCGGGCTGCCGCCCGGCACCATGTAGTTCTCGGAAAGCGCCTCGAACCAACTCACGCGGCCAGGGTTGGCGGCGATCTCCTCGTAGTGCTCGGGCCTGAGCCCGAGGCCGAAATCGACGACGCTCATGCCGGCAATTTTACACCTCCCGAAAAGAGCGGGCGTCCACGATTTCTCGGGACGCCCGCCGGTCCCCCAAAAGGGGAAACTGGATCGTGCTTACTTGGACCTGATGGCGGTGCACTCGATCGAGCTGCCCGTGTTCACGAAGCCCTGGCCCTTGCACGAGTTCTGGCCTTTGCAGGCCGACGACGCGGTCTTGCAGGAACTCGTACCCTTGCACGAATTGACGCCGGCGCACTTCACGCCACCGGTGGCTTGGCCATGTGCGGCGGTGACGATGCCTGCGGCAAACAAGGCGGCCGCGGTCGCGACGACGGTCTTCCTAGTCATATTCTCTCCCGTACCGAAAAACCGAGGCGGGGCGCCTAGCCGGCATCCCGCTTGGCGAGCATGACTCCTGTTGCAGCCGCCGTGAAGTCAGTCCTTGGCGACCGGGCGTGATTTTACGATCACTGTCATGTGAAACGCGCCGGCGAGAAGGCCGTTTCACCAACCCCAAGCTCGGCCAGATCGGCCGGCATGCCGTTGCTCAGGGCCAGCGCG
>VGCQ01000396.1 GCA_016870055.1 Alphaproteobacteria bacterium
GATTTCCTGGGCGCCCTTGTCGAGCCGCTCGCCCAGCGCCACCACCCGGCCGGCCGATATCCCGATGTCGCCCCGCACGACATCCGACGCGGTGGCGATGGTGGTGTTGCGGACGACGAGATCGTACTCGGCCATGTGATCCTCCCCGGTCGGCGGCGCAAACGGTAAGCCGTCGTCGCCGGTCTTGACAAAATTACTATAGTTATTATATTATCGCCTTGGCGGTCGGCCGAACACAACAGCGACGGCGGTCGATACGGGCGAAGAGGGGGGTAGCGCAAAATGCGCAAAATGCGGGAATTCGCGCGGCGCGTCGGTCTGCGGTGAATGGCCGGCTGGCTGGACCCGGTTCGCGCGTGGGTCCACACTCGCGGCAACGAAGGAGAGGGGTTGTCATGAATCGTTGGATCGGATCGCTGGTTGCCGTGATCGCTGCCGGAGCGCTGGCCGCGCCCGCCGCAGCGCAGACCGCCGCCAAGCCCGCCGTCGTCTACAGCACCGGCGGCAAGTTCGACAAATCCTTCAACGAGGGCGTGAGCCAGGGCGCCGAGCGGTTCAAGAAGGAGACCAACATCGCCGCCGCCGAGTTCGAGCCCAGCAACGAGACGCAGTTCGAGCAGGCGCAGCGCCGCTTCGCCCAGCGCGGCCAGGATCCGATCGTGGCGGTCGGCTTCTCGCAGGCGGTGGCGCTCGAGAAAGTCGCCAAGGAATTTTCCAACGTCCGCTTCACCATCATCGACATGGTGGTGCCGCTGCCCAACGTGCAGTCGGTCACCTTCAAGGAGCATGAGGGCTCGTTCCTGGTCGGCGTGCTGGCGGCGCTGGCGTCGAAGAGCGGCAAGATCGGCTTTGTCGGCGGCATGGACATTCCGCTGATCCGCCGCTTCCAATGCGGCTTCGAGCAGGGCATCAAGTACGCCAATCCCAAGGCCGAGCTGATCGCCAACATGACCGGCACCACACCGGCCGCGTGGAACGATCCGGGCCGCGGCGCCGAACTCGCCAAGGGCCAGTTCGACCGCGGCGTCGACGTGGTCTATGCCGCGGCCGGCTCCACCGGCATCGGCGTGCTGCAGGCCGCCAAGGATCGCGGCAAGCTCGCGATCGGCGTCGATTCCAACCAGAACCATCTGCATCCCGGCACCATGCTGACCTCGATGATCAAGCGGGTCGACCTCGCCGCTTACAACAGCTTCAAGGGCGTGCAGGACGGCACCTGGAAGGGCGGCGTGTCGTCGCTCGGGCTGAAGGAGGGTGGCGTCGATTGGGCGCTCGACAAGGACAACGAGAAGCTGGTCACGCCCGAGATGAAGGCCAAGGTCGATGCCGCCAAGGCCGACATCGTGTCGGGCAAGATCACGGTGCACGATTACATGAGCAACAACGCCTGCAAGTGACGCAGAGGCACTCCCGTGGCGGCGCTTGCCGCAAGACAACCTCGCCCTGAGGAGGCGGCGAAGCGGCCGTCTCGAAGGGTGGGCGACGGAGATCGAGCCTGCGGCCCATGCTTCGAGACGCTCGCTGCACCCGCTCCTCGGCATGAGGCTGTCGGTTGATGGGCGCTGAAGCTGCGATCGAGCTTTTGGGCATCGACAAGTCGTTCGGCAGCGTGCACGCCGTGCGCGGCGTGTCGCTCGCGATCGGCAAGGGCGCCATCACCGGCATCGTGGGCGAAAACGGCGCCGGCAAGTCGACGCTGATGAGCATCCTTTACGGGCTCTACCGCGCCGATGCCGGCGAGATTCGGATCGACGGCAAGGCCGTGCGCATGGACAGTCCACACGACGCCATCGCGCACGGCATCGGCATGGTCCACCAGCACTTCATGCTGGTCGATACCTTCACCGTCCTGGAGAACCTGATCCTGGGCGCCGAGGGCGGCGCGTTGCTGGCGGGCGGTCTGGCCGCGGCGCGCGCCGAGCTGGAACGTTTGGCCCGCGAGTACGGTCTCAGCGTCGATCCCGACGCCAAGGTCGCCGATCTGTCGGTCGGCGAGCAGCAGCGCGTCGAGATCCTGAAGGTGCTGTTCCGCGGCGCGCGAATCCTGATCCTGGACGAGCCCAGCGCCGTGCTGACGCCGCAGGAGACCGACCAGCTCTTCCGCATCCTCGCCACGCTCAGGGAGCGCGGCGTGACGATCGTGCTGATCACCCACAAGCTGCGCGAGATCATGGCGGCGACCGATCAGGTCTACGTCATGCGCCAGGGCGCCATCGTGGCCGACCGCTGCACCGCCGAAACCAGTCCCGAGGAGCTGGCCGAGCTGATGGTCGGCCGCAAGGTGCGCCTGCAACTCGACAAGGTAGTCGCGCGGCCGGGCGAGGTGTTGCTGGCGGCCGAGCACCTGTCGCTGGTCGATCGTCGCGGTGTGCGCGTGCTCGACGATGTCAGTCTCGAATTGCGGGCCGGCGAGGTCGTCGGCATCGCCGGCGTCTCGGGCAACGGCCAGACCGAGCTTCTGCAGATCCTCTCCGGCATCCGGCCGCCGACCGGCGGCAGCCTCACGATCTGTGGCCGCGTGGTCGACGGCCACCATCCCAGCGACCCGGCCGAGATGCGGGCGTTGGGCCTCGCTCACGTGCCGGAGGATCGTTTGCGCCAGGGCATGGTGGCGGCGTTCCAGGCAGCGGAGACGGCGATCCTGGGCTACCAGGCCGAGCCGCCGTTCTGCCGCAACTACCTGATCGACGCGCCGGCGGTAGGCCGACATTGCGCCTCGTTGATGGAACGCTTCGACGTGCGGCCACGCACGCCCGGGTTGCTGTCGTCGAGCTTCTCGGGCGGCAATCAGCAGAAGCTGGTGCTGGCGCGCGAGATGGCGCGCGAGCCGCGCGTGCTGTTGGTCGGCCAGCCGACCCGCGGCGTCGATATCGGCGCCATCGAGTTCATTCATCGCGAGCTGGTCAAGGCCCGCGATCGAGGCTGCGCCGTGCTGGTGGTCTCGGTCGAGCTCGACGAGATCCTGGCCTTGTCCGACCGCATCCTGGTGATGTTCGCCGGCCGCCTCATGGGCGAGGTGGCCGCGGCCGACGCCGACGAGCGTACGCTCGGCCTGATGATGGCCGGCGCGCACGGCGGGCCGAAAGCAGCGGCGGGCGCATGAGTGTGCCGCGTCGTCCGTTGCCGGCTTGGGCCGAGATCGCGGTGTTGCCGCTGGTCAACATCGCGCTCGCCTTCCTGGTCGTCGGCGTGATCGTGCGGGTGATCGGCGCCGACCCTTTGCAGGCGCTGAAGCTCTTGGTGGTCGGCGCGATCGGCTCCTCCGAATCGATCGGCTATACGCTCTACTACACGACCAACTTCGTCTTCACCGGTCTCGCCGTGGCCGTGGCCTTCCACGCCGGACTGTTCAACATCGGCGGCGAGGGCCAGGCCTATATCGGCGGTCTGGGCTGCGGGCTTGCCGTCCTGGCGCTCGACCGTTTCCTGCCGGCGCCGCTCATGATTCCCCTGGCGATCCTGGCAGCCGCCCTGTTCGGGGCGGCATGGGCCGCCGTGCCCGCTTGGCTGCAAGCCTGGCGCGGCAGCCACATCGTCATCACGACCATCATGTTCAACTTTCTGGCGGCGGCGCTGATGGTCTACCTGATGGTGAACGTGCTGATCGCGCCGGGCTCGATGACACCGCAGAGCCGGGGCTTTGCCGCATCGGCCAGCATCCCCGCCATGCACGATGTGCTGGCCGCGATCGGCATCCGGGTGGCGCCTTCGGCGCTCAACCTATCGATCTTGCTGGCGGTGCTGTGCTGTTTCGGCGTCTGGCTGTTCCTGTGGCACACGCCGTGGGGTTACGCGCTGCGCACCATGGGCCACAACGCCGACGCTGCGGTCTATGCCGGCACCAACCTGCGCCACATGACCATGCTCGCCATGTGTCTCTCCGGCGCGCTGGCGGGCTTTGTCGGCGTCAATGAGCTGATGGGCGTGCATCACCGCCTGGTGCTCGACTTTCCCGCCGGCTACGGCTTTGCCGGCATCGCCGTCGCCTTGATGGGGCGCAGCCATCCGCTGGGCATCGTGCTCGCCGCCTTGCTGTTCGGCGCCCTGCAGCAGGGCGGCGCCGAGCTCGCCTTCGAGATTCCCACCATCACCCGCGAGATGGTGGTGGTGATCCAGGGCCTGATCATCCTGTTCTCGGGCGCGCTGGTGAACATGCCGCGACCGTGGCTGCAGCTGATCCTTTCTCCGCGGCGTGGCGGGGAGGGGGTGAAATAGTGGACGACGTCCTGACCTTCGTCTTCTTGATGCTGGCCGCGACCTTGCGCGTCGCCACACCCTTGGTGCTGTGCGCCATGGGTGGCCTGTTCTCCGAGAGGAGCGGCATCATCGATGTCGGTCTGGAAGGCAAGATGCTGATGGCGGCGTTCTTCGCCGCCGCCACCGCCTCGCTCACCGGCTCGGCCTGGTGGGGTGTCGTCGCGGCGATCGTGGCCGCTCAGGCGATGGCGTTGCTGCAC
>VGCQ01000397.1 GCA_016870055.1 Alphaproteobacteria bacterium
TACGCGACTCTGCGCGGCCAACATGTCGATTCGACCGTCACCTTCGTAAAAACGTACGATGGTACAGGCGGCTGGGTGCACTCGATCGACTATGCCGGCGCGATCAACGAGGACAGGACCGAAATTTCCGGGCAATGGCATATTCCAGGCGTCTGGTCGGGCCCCTTCCTGATGATGCGGGCCAACAGTAAGGAAGACGTGGTCCTCGGAAGGGCAATCCAACCGGCCGATCAGTCACAAGCGCTTGGCCAGTAGAATGTCTGGTCGGCCGAAGCCATTGACGTCAGGCAACACGCCGATCACCTGGAAGCCGTGCCGGCGGTAGAAGCTAAGGGCGTGGCCGCGCGCTGTCGGCTGAACTGTGGCCGAATGGTGCCCCACATCCGACCAGAGATCGTGGCCGTACAGGGTGGTGCCTCCGTAGTCGTCATCGCTACCGAGAAAGAGGGCCAAGATACCCTCACGTCGCGCCCGCGCTTCCAATGCCGTGAGCAGCGCCGACCCGATACCGTTACGCTGTCGAGCCGGCGCCACTACCAGCGGGTGGAGTTCCCAGCCATGGGAATAGGCGCGAATCGCGCCAATCCAACCGGCCACACGCCCGTCCTCGAGTGCGGCATAGCCAAGCCAGGCTTCCTGATTGGAGAGTAGGGCAACTTCGGCCTCGGCCTCCCCCGGTCCGGCATAACCCGATGCAAAGGAGGCGAGGGCGCCGCGCAACACAGCCGCCGCTTCACGACGCTGCACCTGGTCCAGAGTGGCGAAGTCGACCGTGTCCATCCGTTCTGCGCTCCAGTCGGCGTTGCCATTGTCGCGATGGAAACGGCAAGACGATAGCTCGGCATAGCGATTCTCCGGGCGTTCGCTCGAGAAAAGCCAATCTTGCCAGGGACAAAATTCAACGTTGCAAATCTTGTCATCGGCAAGTTGTCGCTTGATCGCTTGACAGTGCCGGACGTGCGTGTGCCGATGGCCTATGGCACGGGCGAAGACGGCGAAGCCCTATCATCACGGCGAGCTGCGCGAAGCGCTGGCTGTCGCCGGCCGTAGGCTCATGGAAGAGAAGGGCTTGCGCGGCTTCACCTTGAGGGAGTGCGCCCGCCGGGCGGGCGTCTCGCATGCCGCTCCCGCGCATCACTTCGCCTCGATCGACGATCTCTTGGCAGAGATCGCGGTACGAGGCTATCACGAGCTGGCCGCCGCGATGACGGCGGAGGCGCGACGATCGGGTGACGACCCTGCGCGTCGTCTGGTCGGGCAGGGGGTTGGCTACATGGCATTCGCCGCGGCCAATCCGGTGCTGTTCCAGCTCATGTTCAGCCGCGAGGCCAATCGTTTCGAAGCCGAAACCTTGGCCCAGGCAGCCAAGTCGGCCTACTTGCTGCAACGCGAGGCGGTCGAGGCCCTGATCCCCCGGGCTTCCGGCGAGGTCAAGGAGCGCATGGCCGATTTTGCCTGGGCCTCTGTGCACGGCTTCATCACCCTGGTGCTGGAGGGCCAGCTCGGCGAACGCGATTCCCCTTGGGCGTTGAAGGCGCGCGGTCTCGCGGCGCTGTCGGCCATGGTCGAGACCGTGGTACTGGCGGGTAATCGCTAACTGAGATCGATCCGGAACAGAAACGCCTCGACGCCACCGTATACCGGGGCTTTGCGGAAGCGCTTGACCAGCACACCGCCGTTGTTGGTGATGACCCTCTGTGAGGGCACGTTGTCGATGTCGGCGGTCAGCTCGACATAGTCCAGGCCTTCCTTGCGCGCCTCCGGTAGCAGCAGCGCCAACGCTCGCGTGGCATAACCGCTGCCGCGCCGCCACGGCACTACAGCGTAGCCGATATGGCCCAGGCAGTGCGGCGGCAGTGCCGCTGTGCCGGGCTGCCAGCGAAAGTTGATCGAGCCGCAAAACCCGTCGTCCCACATCCAGCGGCGATAACTCGGCAGGCGCGGCACCTGCGATCCGTCGGGCAAGGCGATCGGGCCACCTTTTGCTTGACGGTCGTCGAGGGCGGTCACGAACGCGGCCGGGTCCGCGGCGATACGCGCCAACTCCTCGGGCGCCGCAGCTGCCATGCGGATGTTGTCCGGCGACCAGCCGCGCTTCAGCGCGTCTGCATAGGCGTCGAGCTGCGCCAGGGAGGGGACCAAGAGGTGCAATAGCCTGTCCTCGGCAACGGTGGCTGCTGTAGCATGCCGGACAATGAGTTCCAGTCCCGTTCTCGTGCTCGATATCGATGGCGTCGTGTCGGTTGCCCAGCCCGGCTCGCCACGGCCTTGGTGTGCCAACCTGAAGGCCGACTGGGGATTCGACCACGACGAGATGGCCCGAGACTTTTTCCGGCGCGAGTTCCTGGAGGTACTCCGCGGGCGTCTCGACCTCTACGCGGCCCTGCATGCCTGGCTGGAGACCAAGGGATTGGCCGACAGGGTCGAGGAGTTCGTGGCCTATTGGTTTGCCAAGGATGCTGTTATCGACCGTGCCGTGCTGGGCCAGGCCGATGCCTGGCGGCAGCGCACGGGCGGTCGCTGCTATACCGCCTCCAATCAAGAGCACCACCGCATCGCCTACCTACGCGACCAGGCCGGGTTGAGCCGGCACTTCGACGAGATCATCTATTCGGCAGCGCTCGGCGTCTGCAAGCCCGACCGCGTGTTCTTTACCAACGCCCAGGCGCGAATGGGCGTGGCGGCGGCGCAGTCGATCCTGTTCGTCGACGACAGCGCAGCCAACGTCGACGGTGCACGAGCCTGCGGCTGGCGTGCCATGCTCTATCGCGGGCCCGAAAGTCTCGCCCGAGCTTTGGACAACTGGGGCTGAGCGCACAGCCTACCGGGTGGCGCAAACTGTGCTAAAAGCCCGATCATGCTGATGTTCGACATACCGTTCGGGACGACCGACTGGCAGGGCGTGGAGCGTACCGAACATCCCGGCGAGACCGGGAAAGCCTATTGGCGCACCCGGACCTTCAACAACATCCGGGTGCGCATGGTCGAGTACACGCCGGGCTATCTTGCCGATCACTGGTGCCAGAAGGGTCATATTCTGCTCGTGCTGGAAGGCGAGTTGCACACCGAGCTGGCTGACGGTCGCACCGTCGTGCTGATGCCGGGCCAGAGCTACCAGGTGGCCGATGGCGCACTCGCCCACCGTTCGCGCACAGCAGGTGGCGCCAAGCTTTTCATCGTGGACTGACATGACAGACAAGATCGGATTCATCGGCGTCGGCACCATGGGCGAACCGATGTGCCGCAACCTCGCGCGCAAGAGCGGCTTGGAAGTGATGGCGGCCGATCGCGACGACGCACCCCTGAAGCGATTGGCCGCCGACGGCGTGAAAAGCGCTTCGATCGACGAGATCGCCGAGGCTTGCCGCACCATCATGCTCTCCCTACCGGGCGGCAAAGAGGTCGAGGAAGTCTGTCTGGGAGCGAGTGGGTTGGTGGCCAAGGCGAAGCTCGGCTGGACGGTGATCGACCTCAGCACCTCGCCGGTCAGCCTGGCACGACGGCTTTATGCCGAGTTCGAGGGCCGTGCGTCGGCGTTCGCCGACGCCCCGGTCGCGCGCACGCGTCAGGCGGCAATCGACGGCACTCTCTCGATCATGGTCGGCGGCAGCGAGGCGTGCTTTGCCCGCATCGAGCCGCTGCTTCGTCATATGGCGAGCGAGGTGACCTACTGCGGCGAGGCGGGTAGCGGCCAGGCAGTCAAGATCCTGAACAATATGATCTTGTTCCAGACCGGCGTAGCGCTGGCGGAAGCGCTCGCCATTGCACGCGCCCACGGCGTCGATGGCAAAGTGCTGTTCGAGACTCTGAGCAAGGGCTCGGCCGATTCCTTCGCGCTGCGCAATCACGGCATGAAGGCCATGTTGCCGGGCGTCTTTCCCGATCGCGCATTCTCTGTCGACTATGCAATGAAGGACCTGTCCTATGCCATCGCAATGGCCGAGGACCGCGGCGTGCCGGCGCTCGGCGCCGACGTGGTTCGCGAGCTGATGGAGCGTGCGGTCGAGCTTGGCCACAGCAAGGAATACTGGCCGGTCATCTTGCGGGCGATCGAGGACGCAACGGGGAAACCCTAGCGCGCAGTCGGCTGCGAGGCCGCATAGCCCTTGTTGCGCATGCAGGTGACGGTCAGTGCCTGCTCGGCCTGCATTTGGCCGTCATCGATCGCCTTGTGCGCCAGGCGCCGCTGCGGCGCCCACATGTAGTTCCAGAACGGCGGCGCATCGACGGAGAACGGTCGCCAATCGGCGAACAAGCGCAGGGATTCCTGCACTGCATCGCGGCGGCATTGCCGCAAATCGTTGTCGACGGTGGCTTGCGCGGTGTCCGGCTTCTGCCACTGGCCGGCGGTCGCGCAGGCCGATACGGCGAGAAGCACAATGAGAGGCAGGACTTTGCGCATGTCGATGATATGGTTCC
>VGCQ01000398.1 GCA_016870055.1 Alphaproteobacteria bacterium
CTCAGGCGTCTCGGCGATGCATTGCAGGCAATCCTCAAGGCCGAACAGGAGTGCAAGTCGACCGGCTATCCCGACGAGGCGATCGCGCGGCGGCTGTGCCTGGCGCTGGCGTCGTCGGCGCGCGGCACGCGGCGGCGGTAGATATCGGTTGCCGGTCAATCCTCCGGCGGCACGAACATGTAGCCCGCGCTGCGTACCGTGCGGATCGAGGTCGGATGCGCGGGATCGATCTCGACCTTGCGGCGCAGCCGCAGGATGCGGATGTCGATGGCGCGATCGAACGCCTCCATCTCGCGATGGCTGGTCGTTTCCAGCAGCCAATCGCGGCTGAGCGGCCGGTTGGGATTTTCGACGAACAATTTCAGGAGCTCGAATTCGCCGGCGCGCAGCGGCACGTCCTGGCCGTCGAGCGTCGTCATGGTGCGCGCCTGCAGGTCGAGCAGGCATTTGCCGATGCGCATGCGCGGACCGGGTGTCGCCGCTGTCGCGCCGCCGGCCCGCCGCAGCAGCGCTTTGATGCGGGCGAGCAGAGCGCGCGGTTCGTAGGGCTTGGCGATGTAGTCGTCGGCGCCGGTCTCCAGCCCGACCACCTGGTCGACCGTGTCGCCGCTCGCCGTCACCATGATGATACCGGTCTTGCGGCTGCGTTCGCGCAGAAAGCGCGCCAGCGCAAAGCCGTCCTCGCCGCCGGGCAGGCGCAGATCGAGCAGCGCCAGGGCCGGCGGGTCCTTTTCGACGAGCTTGCGCAAGGCAACGCCCGAGTCGACGCCGGAGGCGCGAAAACCGTTGTCGTCGAGAAAGTCGATCAGGGTCTCGCGTTGGAACTGCTCGTCCTCGACCACGATGACGTGCGGACGATTGTCTTTGGGCCGAGCTGCCATCGGGGCCAGCCTAGCCGCTCAGAACTTGAGCGACCAGCCCAACCGGGCGCTGTTCATCTCGAGCTGGCTCTCGCCTTCCCACAGCCGCGAATGCCGCAGCTCGATCGACAGGGTGCCGCCCGCCGTGGTCGCCAGCGCGTGGTTCAGCGCGAACGAGGCGACGCGCGCCTGCCCGGCGCCGACGCCGCTCCAGTCGTAGCCGAGCAGCCCGGCCGTGGCTGCGGCCTTGAAGCCTCCGTACTGCCAGGCGAGGCCGGCCATCGTGGTCTCGGTGACGTGCCGGCCGATGCCGGTGGTCTCGGTGTCGCGCGCGACATCGGCGATCAGGCCGAAGCCTCCGGCGGCGGTCATGCTGAACGACCGACTCTCGCCTCGTGGCGCTGGCTCCATGGCGAAGGCCGGCGAGGCGCCAAGGATGAAGAGAGCGAGCAGGGTCAAGGAGCGAAGCATCGGGACCATCCGTCTTGGATGAGCCCAGCATGGCGCTCTCCTGTATCGTCGCGACTGCGCGGCAGCGCCGATTTGTTTCGACGGTTTCGCGGCCCCGATCGCCTTTAACGCGGCGAGAGGGTGACGTGCTTTCCTACGGTGGAAGGTATGAAGTCAGTCATGCCAGCTGCCCGCCGGCCCGTTATCGTTCGCAAGGTGCGCCTCGGTGCCAAGGCGCAGGTCGTGCTGCCCAAAGAGGCACGATTGGCTCTCGGCCTGAAGCCCGGCGATAGCTTCGCCTTCTCCATCGAAGGACAGGATGTGCGTGTCGTCCGGACACCGACCGGCCGGTTCGGGCGCGCCGCCCTGCGCTGGTCGTGTCGAAGCCGCGCAGGCTACCCGTGTGGGCCGAATTGGGCTGACCGAGCGCGGCAGTGCTCCGAAGGTTCAGTCCTTCGAGCGATTGAACAGCACGGCGCCGTTCTGGCGGGCGAACTCTTCCGTGCAGACCGCCCCGGTGCGCCCCTTGAGCCTGGGGTACTTGGCCTCCAGCTCGGCCAGGGTCGTATTCTCCTTCACCCGCACGTGGTGCACGCACACCGCGCCGTCGGGCGTCCAGCCGGCCTCGAAGGCCTGCCCGGGATCGTTGTCGGGCTTCTGGATCTCGGCCACGTCGTAGACGTCGATCGCCATGCCGTCCCGGGTCCACGGCTTGCCGTCGCCGCCATAGTCGCCCCGCGCCATGCGCACACAGGCGGCATGGGCCGGGGCGAGGCTCTTGCCGTCCGACCCGATGGCCCACGGCCGAAAGCCGAAGCGCACGCACTTGCCCAGCGCCCCCGCCGAGCAGGTGAACTCCAGCCCGCCCGGACCCTGCAGCGGGAAGCCCTGGCGGCGGCCGTCCGGGCCGGGGCCGCACAGATTGGCCCAGCTACCGTCGGCCTGGCGGGCCTCGAAGGTATGCAGCCACACCGTGCCGGTCTTGTCCTCGGGATCGGCCTCGACCGCCGCGATGCGCACCTTGGCGGGCTCGCCCTCGAAGCGCACGTCGAGCACCGCCCCCACCAGGTCCTTGCTGCGCAAGGTCCGGCCGTCGCCCAGGCCGACCACGATCTCGGTGCCCTCGACGCCCAGCGAGCGGACGGTGGGAGCAGGCGAGGATTGCGCGAGGGCTTCGAACGCAGACGGCGCCCCTAAGAGGGCGCCGCCGATCGCGAGGCCGGCGAGGAACCGGCGGAGCATAATCTGATCTTAGCGCAGGCTGGCCGGCAGCTCGATGGCGTCGATAGCGACCGTCGAGGCGCCCATCGTCGTGCCCTGGAGGCTGAGGCCCTGGAGGCTGAGGCCGTTCATCTCGACGCCGTTGACGCCGGTGTAGCGCACGGCGTGGGCCGGGGCGGCGATGGCGGTGGCGATCAGGGCGATGACCGACGAGCCGAAGGCGAAGGTGAGCGGCACCTGCAGCAGCTCCAGCCGGCTCGCCGCGGCGAAGGCCGCAGCAGCGGCGTCGCCCAGACGCGCCACGAGGCCTGCCATCACGAACATGGTGAGCGGAAACAGCAGCGACCCCAGCGCCGACGGCACGCCGACGCGCAGGATGGCGACGGCGTCGGCGCGCCGCAGGCGGACGGCGCCCGGCTCCAGCCGCACCACGGCGCGGGCCGACAAGAGATGGCCAAGCAAAATCGCCGTGCCCACGACGTAGGCCGCCAGGGCCGCCAAGGCCGCACCCGCCATGCCGAGCGCCGGCAACGGCCCGGCGCCCAGGATCAACGCCGGCGACAAGCCGAGATGGAACAATTCGCCGACCACGATGGCGGTGGCCGGAACCGTCATGGTCCCGGCACCGCGGCAGACATTGGCGAGCAGGTTCATGGTCCACACGAAGACCGATCCGCCGAACAGCACGGCGCCGTAGACAACGGCCATCTCGCGCGCCGCCGGCCCCAGCCCCGCCAGTGTGTAGAGCGCAGGGCCGGCCAGCAGCAGCACGCCGGTCGTGGCGGCCCCGCCCGACAGGGCAAGCATCGCCGAGGTGCCCGCAAGCGCACGCGCAGCGCCAGCATCGCCGGCGCCCAAAGCGCGGCCGATCGCGGCCGACACGCCCGAGCCCAGGCCCGAGGCGGTGGCGACCTGCAGCATCAGGAACAGTGGAAAGACCACGCCGACCGCGGCCAGGGCATCGCCGCCCAGCCACGACACGAACAGCGCGTCGGCGGCGAGGAAGGTGATGCGGGCGGCCGCCTCGCCGAGGTTGGGCGCCGAAAGACGCAGCAACAAGGGCAACGCCGGCGCTTCGAGCAGAAGCTGGGTGCGGGCCGACACGGTGGACATGCGCGAGCATGGCGCGCGCCGCCACCTGGCGTCGATTACCCGACGAGTAATCTCAGCGGCGCGTCAGCTTCTCCACCACCAGGTCGAGCTGGTCGAAGTCGCGGATTTCGAGGGTGAGCAGGCTTTGCTCGCCCATGCCGAGCAGCTTGAGCTCGGCCTTGAGACCCAGCGCCTCCTCGATGCGCCTTTCCAGGGCGCGCGTGTCGGCGCTTTTCGCCGCCTCGGCTTTAGGCGCGGGGCTCGCCCGCTTGCCGCGCGCCGGCCGCTTCAGCGTTGCCGCGAACTGCTCGAGCTGGCGCGCCGACAAGAGCTTGGTGACGGCCTGCTGCGCCACCGACAGCGGATCGGGCAGGCCGATCAACGCGCGCGCCTGGCCGGCCGAAAGCTCGCCGCGTTGCACCATCTCCTGCACCGCCGCCGGCAGCTCGAGCAGGCGCATGATGTTGGCGACGTGCGAGCGGCTCTTGCCTACGGTCGTGGCGATGTCTTCCTGGGTCTGCCCGAACTCGTCGGCCAGGCGGCGAAAGGCCCGGGCCTCGTCGATCGCCGTGAGATCGGCACGCTGCAGGTTCTCGATCAAGCCGAGTTGCAGGGCGTCCTGGTCGGACAGGTTGCGCACCACCACCGGCACGTCGTGCAGTTGCGCCTTCTGCGCCGCCCGCCAGCGCCGCTCGCCAGCCACGATCTCGTAGGCATCGGCCTGGCCCGCGAGCGGCCGTACCAGGATCGGCTGCAACAGGCCGAACTCCTTGACCGAT
>VGCQ01000399.1 GCA_016870055.1 Alphaproteobacteria bacterium
CCTTCGGCCATGGCTCGTCCCCGCTGGCGCCGTTCAGGCCCCTGTTCATTGAGTTTCGGGTCGAGGCGGCTTTCAACAGCGACATCACCCTACCGTTGACTCATTCGGTCATCCTCACCCGCCGCGTTTTGCTTAAGGAGCTCGGTTACGATCCGTTCTATTCGAAGGGCAACGGCTATCGTGAGGAATCGGATTTTCAGATGAACGCCTTCGTCAACGGCCATACCATCCTGGTGACCAACGATACTCATTGCGTCGAGCTCAGCCGTCAGGAGAATCCGAGCGGCGGCCAGCGGGTCAACCGGCTGTCGCGGTTGTTCTGGAACGTCTACTACACCCACTATTTCTACCGGAAATACTACGACCGTTATGCCCAGCGCATGGGCCTCAGAACCCCACGCCAGATCGCCATCGCGGCTTTCGCTGTCTACCAGGTCTACGTCTTGTTCGTCCGGCCGGCGGGCAAGCTCGGCGAACGCATCGCCGACCGCTTTAACGCGTCACGGCGACCGGCCGTCTCCGTCCATCAGTGAGCGAAGCGCGCGGCGGTCAGGTCCTTGAACCAAGTCGCATAGTACTCGGACAGCTTGCCGTTGGAGTTGTCCATCATCACCACCTCGCGTCTCAACAGGAGACCGAGAATCGCGGCATGAAGCCGGTTGGTGATGACGACGTCGTAGCCCTCTATCAATCGCCGCCCCTTGAGGATCAGGCGGTCGCGGACCGGCCGCCAGGCAGTATGGAGCGAGCGCCCCCCGCCGAAGACACAATGCTTGTAATGGAGCTTGCGCAGCGCGCGGAAGGCCAGGATCTCGTAGGGCGCGACGACGTCCTGCCAGTCGGTGGGTGCACTGGTGTCAGCCGGCAGCCCGTCCATCGGGCGGCTCTCCTTGTCGGTCCGGGCGAACAGCAGGGTTCGGCGAGCATCACCGGCTTCCGGTGGAGGCGCAGCAGCGTTCCACAGGCAATGCGCCATGTCCGGCATCAGATGAACCGGATTCTGGAAATGGTGCCGGAAGAATTCGAGCGACGCATAATCACGGACACAGACCGTCAGGTTGTCATGACGCGAGAATATCTCCACGGCGCGCCGCAGCCGCTCGGGTGACTGGAAATAGATCGTCTGCGGCAGCATGACGATCCGGTGGCGGGGAAAGGCTTCGATCACCCGCTCGCGGAACGGCTGGTGCAGATCGTAGAGATCGCCGAAATTCCCGCCGCCGTGCAGGATGATCGTGGCGTCCGCTGGCACCTTGGCCCGGGCGCAGTCGCAGAAGTCGTGCGCCGATCGCCAGTCGACCACGTTATACCCGGCTTCCTCGAGGAAACGCTCGGCGCCCTGCTCGATGAGCAGATCGCCGATGTTCATGTGCACGGGGTAGTCGAGATAGACCACCGGACGGCCTTGGGGGATGAGCCGCGCGATCGTGCCGACACGATCGCGCAGCGATTGCATGACATCTGACGGGGACGCATCGTTACGGACGACAGCGAGAGCACACATGGAGAAATACGGAAGACGCTGGTGTAGAGATACCGTCATCGTGCCGATCGCGCTGCGATGCGGCACGCATCATCCTTATGAACTTGGCCGTATTGCAGGACAGGTCAAGCCGGCGCCGTCACCTCGAAGGGGCTACCTCGACCGCACCGGCCTTGACGATGAAAGCGGCGATCTCCGCCACACCACGATCTTCCTTCAGGTTGCTGAACAGGAAGGGCCGCGCGCCACGCATTCTTCGGGCGTCCTGGTCCATGACCTCCAGGCTGGCCCCGACCAGCGGTGCCAGGTCGATCTTGTTGATCACCAGCAGATCGGACCGGGTGATGCCAGGTCCGCCCTTGCGGGGGATTTTGTCCCCGGCGGCAACGTCGATGACATAGATCGTCAGGTCAGCGAGTTCCGGGCTAAAGGTTGCTGCGAGGTTGTCGCCACCAGACTCGACGAAGACGATGTCCAGGTCAGGAAATCGCCGACACATATCGGCGACCGCCGCGAGATTGGCCGATGCGTCCTCGCGGATCGCGGTGTGTGGGCAACCACCGGTCTCGACACCCACGATGCGCTCCGGCAGGAGAGCGCCGGAGCGTGTCAGGAACTGCGCATCCTCCTTGGTGTAGATATCGTTGGTGACGACGGCGAGGCGGTAACGGTCGCGCATGTGCTTGCATAACCGGTCGACGAGAGCCGTCTTTCCGGAGCCGACCGGACCGCCAACGCCGACACGCAAAGGGCCGTGGGGAGAACTCATGATCTGAATAACCGAGTGTATTGGGTTTCGTGTTTCATGGAGCACCAGTCGAGCAGCGGGGCTGCCGTGCCGAGATCGTCAAGGTCCGCCGCCATGGCCGCCAGGGCGGCGCGCGCCACGACCGGCTCCAGCGCCGCCGTGATGCGCTGGCCGTCGGTCTGACCAAGCGGCACCAGGCGCACGCCGGCCGACACGAGATTGGCCGCAAAAGCCTGCAGATAGGCGGTGAGGACTGGCGCCAGAGGGATCCCATGCAGCGCTGCGGCAGCACCCACGGCGACGGAGAGCGCCACCTCGCCCTTTGTGGCCTCGATCAGCGCATCCAGCCTTGGGTGCGGCCAGGCCTTACAGGTGATGGCCAGGAACGCGGCGCCCTGGGCAGCACTTTCCAGTGCCATCTCCGCCGTGCCACGCCAGGCAGCAGCAAGTTCGACAAGCTCATGCAGCCGCGCCTCGTTGCCGTCAGTCGTCGCGTGCCAGGCCTTCGCCAATAGCGCGCCATCGACGCGCCCGGCTCCATACTCCAGGACACTGCCAATCCACTCGGTCAGCGTCGACGCGTCACACACCCGACCGGCTTCGACGGCGTATTCGAGACCGTGACTGTAACTGAAAGCTCCCACCGGATAGGCCGGCGACAGCCAGGTCATCAGCCGGTAGAGCGCTGCCTCAGTGGTGATGGTCATGATCGTGTCCGCGATCGTGGGAATGGCCGGGACCGTCGGCCGTATGGGCATAAGCACCCCCTTCCGGATTGAACGGCACCCGAACCCGGCGCACCCGGCCGCCCAGACCTTCGACCATGTCAACCATCACATGGTCGTCGCGGATGAGAATCCGGTCGGCCAAGATCTGGGCCGGGAAATGGCGGTTGCCGATATGCCAGGCGAGACGCAACAGCAGATCGGCATTGGGCGCCGTGATCTCCACCACGTCTTCGGGAGCTGCCTTCACCGCCACGAAGTCGCCGGCCTCCAGCATCAGTCCATCCCCATCGGCCAGTACGACCGCCTGCGGCAGATCGAGAGCCAGATCCTGCCCCTCGTCCGTGGTCAGCCGCATCCGCCGCCGGTGCCGGTCATCGTAGGCAAGCGTCACCGTGCCGCGGCATTGGGCACGCGGCCAGTGTCCGGCGGGGACGCGGCGATGGGCCCGCCACATGTCAGAAGAGGAAATAACGCTGGGCCATCGGCAGCACCTTGGCCGGCTCGCAGGTCAGCAACTCACCGTCGGCCCGCACCTCGTAGGTCTCTGCATCGACTTCCATCTTTGGCATCGCCGAATTGTGGATCATGCTCTTTTTCGAGATGCCACCGCGCGTATTCTCGACCGCCAGAAGCGGCCGGTTGATGCCGATCTTCCTGGCGATGCCGCCTGCGTCGGCTGCCTTGCTGACAAACAGGATCGAACTCTCCACCCGGTTACGACCGAATCCGGCAAACATCGGCCGGTAGTGCACCGGCTGCGGCGTCGGGATCGAAGCGTTGGGATCACCCATCGGCGCGGCGGCGATTGAGCCGCACTTCAGCACCATGTCCGGCTTGACCCCGAAAAAGGCCGGCGACCAGATCACCAGGTCGGCCAGCTTTCCCGCCTCGACCGAACCGACGTATTTCGAGATACCCTGTGCTATCGCGGGATTGATCGTGTACTTGGCGACATAGCGCTTGGCGCGGAAATTATCGTTGTCGCCAATCTCCTCCTTCAGCCGGCCGCGCTGGCGCTTCATCTTGTCCGCCGTCTGCCACGTCCGGATGATGACCTCGCCTAGCCGGCCCATGGCCTGGCTGTCCGACGACATCATCGAGAAGGCGCCAAGATCGTGCAGGATGTCTTCGGCCGCAATGGTCTCGCGGCGGATGCGGCTGTCGGCAAAGGCGACGTCCTCGGGGATGTTGGCATCGAGATGATGGCAGACCATGAGCATGTCGAGATGCTCATCGAGGGTGTTCACCGTGTAGGGCCGTGTCGGATTAGTCGAAGACGGCAGTACATTGGGCAGGTCGCAGACCTTGATGATGTCGGGTGCATGCCCCCCACCCGCGCCCTCCGTATGGAAGGCATGGATGGTACGCCCCCTAAACGCCGCGATCGTGTCTTCGACAAAGCCGGACTCGTTCAGCGTATCGG
>VGCQ01000400.1 GCA_016870055.1 Alphaproteobacteria bacterium
CCTATGCCGCCAGCGCCCGCGTGATCAGCGCCATCAAGGAGATGCTCGACGAGCTTCTCCGTATTGGCTGACAAACCGGAAAGACCCTACCATGGTCAACAGCGTCTCGACCCTCGCCCAGAACCAGTTCATCCGTTCGCGGATCCTGGAGCTGCAGAACCAGATGAACGTCCTGCAGGAGCAAGTGAGCTCCGGCAAGAAGGCGATCACCTACAGCGGCATCAGCGAGGTGAGCTCTCTCTCGCTGCAGCTCAACAACATCCGCCAGACGACGAACGAGTACATCGACAACATCACCAAGGCGAAGACCCGCGTTCAACCGATGCAGGGCATCCTGCAGCGCATCAACGACATCGCCGGCGACATGCGCAACGACGCACTGATTGCCAACAGCGACGCGCTCGACGCCACCAAGGGCAACGGCGCGCTCAAGGCACTGGCCCAGCAGCGCTTGAACGAGATCGTCTCCCTGCTGAACATCAAGGTCGATACCGACTACCTGTTTGCCGGGCGGGCCGCGGGAACGGCGCCCATGCAGCCGTTCGGCGACATCAACTCGGCCGGCTCGATCCTCGGCCAGGTTGCGGCCCTGAACTCGAGCAACGCCCTAACCACCAGCACGATCTCCGGTGCCCAGCGCTACGGGGCGATCAAGGAATTCCTCGCCAACGACATCACCCGTCAGGCTCCGGGCGGCTCAGCTCCCGCGCCCTACGGATTCCAGGGCGAGACCGGCGCGCCGGGCGGCAACTCCTTCCGTTTCACCTTGGAAACCGCCGCCAATGCCGGCGATACGTCGATCACGGTCACCTCGTCCTTCGACCTGCCGATACCCGGCCAGTACGTCGAGTTCGGAGGGAGTCCGGCTCACAACGCGACATACCAGATCACCGCCGTCAACACGGCGACACGGACCATCACCTTCGACCGCGTTCCGGCTCCCGCGGCCGGCGGCCTCGACTTCGATGTCGCTGCCGGTACGGCGGTCAACTTCAGCAACCCGGCGTCCGTCAAGTCGATCGTCGCGCCCACCGCCGCGACAACTGACATCACGGTCCTACCCCAGAGTGCCGGCGACACCACCGTGCTGGTACTGAATATCGGCGACTTCACCGTCGGCGACCGCATCGAGTTCGCCAGCGACCCCGGCACGTTCTACGACGTGACCGCCGTCGATCCCGACACCAACCTGATCAGTGTCCAGCAGCACCCGTCCGGGGGCGGTCTCGCCAACGCCATCCCCGGCAGCGACACGATCAACATCACGCACGGCTACGCGCCGGGCGACACCCTGATCACGCTCAGCGACGTGACCGGCCTGTCGGCGGGGCAGTCTGTGAAGTTCAGCAACAGCAGCGCGACCTACAGCGTGGTCAGTGTCAACAGCACGACCAACCAGATCCAGATCACAGCCGAGTCGACGGCCCAGGGCTTCGGCCTGGAGATCTACCTCGCACCGCCCACGGCCGGCGAACCGGGTGGCGAGATCACCGCCCAGTTCGGCGAGAAGATCCCGCCGCTGCAGGTCCGTATCGATAACGGCATCAACCTCGAATACGGCATCCGCGGCGACAATCCTGCCGTCCGCAAGATCCTCGACGCGCTGTTTGCCCTGGCCACGACCGATCTGACGACCAGCACGGTGGGCGGCTTCCGCGAGCTCGCCCGGCTGGCCGCTGACGACCTCAACGTCGGCCGCTCCATGATCAGCGATCTCAGCGCCGATCTTGGCGTGAAGGAGAACGTCCTCGACGCGACGGAGCAGAGGCACAAGGACTTCATCGTGGTGACGGAGACGCAGATCGACCAGGTCGAGAACGTCGACATGGCCGACACGGTCTCCCGCCTTACCCAGACGCAGACGAATCTCGAGGCATCCTACAAGCTGCTCGCCAGCATCCGCGACCTGTCGCTAGCCAACTACATCTGACGGCTGCCCTTGCGATTGGTGCACGGGGCCGCGTAGCCTGCAGCCCCGATGACGCCATCTTTGCCGCCCGGTGCGGGCGAGCCCGCTGAGACGCTGGCCCAGCAGGCCCTGACCGCGCGCCAGGCCGGCCGCCTCGCCGAGGCCGCGAACCTGTTCGGGCGCGCCCTTGCAGCCGCCCCGCCCCATCCGCAGATTCTCCTGCTGGCCGGCGAAACCCTTTATCGCCTCGGCCTGTGGCGCAGCGCCGAGGACGCGATCACCACTGCGCTCCGGCTACAGCCGAACGATCCCAGCGCCGACCTCCTGCTCGGCCGCATCCTGCACGCACGCGGCCGGCCCAGCGAGGCCTTGGCGGCGTTCCAACGGGTGACCGCAGCCCGGCCAAGAGATGCGATGGCCTGGCGGTTCCAAGCCACCGCCCTCATGGCACTGGGGCGCCACAGCGAGGCTCAGGCGCGGCTTTCCAGCGCAGACGCGCTGCAGCCAGAAAGCGCCGCCGGCTACAACGAGTTCGGCATCAGCCTCCTCGCGGAGCGGCGCCCGGCGGAGGCCGAGATGATGTTCCTTCAGGCGATCACGCTGGAGCCCGGACTCGTGGCTGCCTGGCTCAATCTGGGGGCTGCCCTCGCAGCCCAGGACAGGCTGGACGAAGCTGTCGACGCCGAGCGCCGGGCGCTCGGGCACCAACCGAACTCGGCGGCGGGCTGGACCAACCTCGGTGCCTTCGCCAACGCCAGCGGCCGTTTTCGCGAAGCAAGACAGGCGCTGCAGCGAGCCTACGCCCTGGCTCCCGGTTCCCCCGACACGCTCAACAACCTCGCCAATCTTCGCTTGGATGAGGGCGACGCCGCCGGAGCCTTGGCCTTGTTGGACGGCGCTCTGCGCTCTGCGCCCAGCCACCGTTCGTCAGCGGACAATTGGCTGCTCACGCGGAACTACCTCGCCGACATCCCGTCGTCCGACTGGCTGGCTAGGGCGCGGCAGGTCACCCATCAGCTTCGCCCTGAGTCTCCGCCATTGCCATATCACGGGACGCGCGAGCCAGACCGCCGTCTGCGCATCGGCTTCGTCTCGGCGGATTTCCGTCGCCATTCTTGCGCGAGTTTCCTGGCCCCTCTGTTCACACACTGGCGTCACCGCGAGCTCGAACTCTTCGCCTACTCGGACAACGTGGCCGACGACGAGGTTACCGTCCGGCTCAAGGCGCAGGTTGATTCCTGGTGCCCGGTCACCGCCTACAGCGATATCGCGCTGGCCGAGCGGGTGAGCGACGATCGCGTGGACATCCTTGTCGACCTGGCGGGGCACATGGCAGGAAACCGATTGCCGGTCTTCGCCCTGAAGCCGGCGCCACTCCAGGTGTCGTGGCTGGGCTATCCCGATACGTCGGGTCTCGACACGATCGACTACCGCCTGACCGACGCGACCGCCGACCCGCCCGGCCAGACCGAGTTCCTGCATAGCGAGACGCTGTGGCGCCTGCCGCGCTGCTTCCTCGCCTTCGGCGCCGAACCGGCCACCGAGGACGGCCACGACCGCCGGAGCGCGGGAGACGGCATCGTCTTCGGGTCTTTCAACCATCTGCCGAAAGTGACCCCGGCGGTAGTCGCGGCCTGGGCCCGGCTGCTCGCCGCCGCACCCCGGTCCCGCCTTCTCCTCAAGGCCAAGCGCCTGAGTGAGCCCGAGACGCGCGAGCGCTACCGTGATCTCTTCGCCGCCCACGGGATCGACGCCGGCCGTCTCGATCTCGTTGGCTGGCGCAGCTCTCCCGGCGACCACCTGGCCCTATACGGGCAGGTCGACATCGCGCTCGACCCCTTCCCGTACAACGGCACGACGACCACCTGCGAAGCCCTGGCCATGGGCGTTCCCGTGCTGACCCTGGCCGGATCTCGCCATGCCTCGCGCATCGGCGCCAGCCTGCTCAACGCCGTCGGGCTCCAGGCGCTGGTCGCCACCACGATCGACGACTATGTGGCGCGCGGAGTTGCCCTCGCCGCGGATGGCGAACGGCGGCGGGCGATCCAACGCGCCCTGCAGGCAGGAATGGCTGCGGCACCACTCTGCGATGCCGAGGGCTTTGCCGGCGACTTCGCCGTGGCACTGCGCGGAATGTGGAAACGCTGGTGCGAAACAGGCGTCTGAGGGCACCCGGGCGGGGTCGGCTACTTCAGCCCCTCGATGATGCTCTTGTTGACGCTGATCAGTGGATCCAGGTCGGTCTGACCGTCCATCACCAGCGTCGTCTCCTTGTTCACCCAGATGGCAAGGCTGATGATACCGGCGCGGATCTCTTTCGGCAGCTGATTGTCATCGGCAGCGGCCTCGGAGGCCAGCGTGTCCCAGACCCGCTTGTTCCAGAGAATGGCGTCGTACAGTTTCTGAACGTTGTTGATGTCGCGGCCGGCCTCGATCAGGGAGGCGGTAACCTGGCCCAGCAGCCGGC
>VGCQ01000401.1 GCA_016870055.1 Alphaproteobacteria bacterium
GATCAGCTCAGGGTGGCGCGGATCACAGCCGCCACCTGGTCGACCACCGTCTCGGGCATGTGCGCCCCCATCGGCAGGCTGAGCACGGTGTCGGCGAGCTTCTCGGCCAGCGGAAAGGCGCCTTTGGACAGGCCGAGATCGGCATAGGCCCGCTGCAAATGGGGCGGGATGGGATAGTGAATCAGCGAACCGATGCCGGCCTTGTCCAGCGCCGCCATCAGCTCGGCCCGCCGCTCGGAGCGCACGACATAGAGATGCCAGACCGGTTCGGCCCATTGCGGCGCGCGCGGCAGAGCGAGTCCTGGGATGCCCACGAGCTTGTCGTCGTAGCGCGCGGCGATGCGGCGGCGATGGTCGTTCCAGGCGTCGAGCCGCGGCAGCTTCACGCGCAGCAGGGCGGCCTGCAGTTCGTCGAGCCGCGAGTTGAAGCCGCGCTCGATGTTGACGTACTTCACCTTGCTGCCGTAGTTGCGCAGCGCGCGCAGGCGGTCGGCGAGCCTGGCATCGTCGGTGGTGACCGCGCCGGCATCGCCGAAGGCGCCGAAATTCTTGGTCGGAAAGAAACTGTGGGCGCCGGCGTCGCCCAGCGATCCGGCTCGCCGGCCGCGCACCTTGGCACCCTGCGCCTGCGCTACGTCTTCGACGACTTTCAGACCATGCTTGTGTGCGATCGCCATGATCGCGTCCATGTCGGCGGGCTCGCCGTAGAGATGCACCGGCATGATGGCACGGGTGCGCGAGGTGATGGCGGCGGCAAGGCGCTCCGGGTCGATGTTCACGCCGGTCGTCGTCGGCTCGACCGGCACGACGCGGGCGCCGGTCGCCGTCACCGCGAGCCAGGTCGCGATGTAGGTGTTGGACGGCACGATCACTTCGTCGCCGGCGCCGAGATCCCAGGCGCGCAACACCAGCTCAAGGGCCTCCAGCCCATTGCCCAGCCCGACGCAATGCCGCGTGCCGCAGAAGGCGGCATACTCGGCTTCGAAGGCCTCGACCTCCTGGCCGAGCACGTACCAGCCGGATGCCATGACGCGGGCAAAGGCGGCGTCGAGTTCGGGTTTCAGCTCGGCGTAGACCGCCTTCATGTCGAGAAAGGGGATCATGGCCGGCTTGCCGCCTCGCGCTTGAAGACGTCGTAGTCGCGCAGATACTCGGCTTCGTCATAGAGGGCGGACGCAACGACCAGTATCGCCGCACCCGGCGAGAAGTCGGTGAGCTCGTGCCAGACCCAGGTGCCGATGAACAGCGCGCGCGCCGGATCGTCCAAAGCCACCGCCTCGTTGACCCTGCCGTCGTCGAGATGAACGCGACAGCCGCCGGATAGGGCGACCAGCAGCAGCTCGCTCTGGCGGTGGCCGTGCCGGCCGCGCCATTGGCCCGGCGCGATATGATGCAGCCAGAACAACCGCCGTGGCTGGAACGGCAGATCCTTGCCGGTTTCGATGAAATTGAGGCGGCCGCGCTGGTCGACGGCGCCACGGACCTCGATCCAGCGGCAATTTTGGGTCCGGAGCCCGGGGGACGTCATGGCTGGGAAGAACCTTGGTCAGTGTCGCACGGCATCGAGCTTGCGCCATTGCATGTAGACGACGCCGCTCAAAGCCACCAGACCGCCGACGATCTGGTAGGCGTTGGGCATGAAGCCATAGGCAATTGACCACAATACGGCAAAGAACGGCACCAGATTGACCCACAGCGACGCCACGGCCACGCCCAACCGGCTGGCGCCGACATTCCAAAAATAGCCGCCCAGACCGCTGGCCAGCACGGCGATCGCCGCCAGCTGCGTCCAGACCCAGGGATCAGCGACCGCCAAGGGCGAGCGCGCCCAGCCCAGCGCCAGCAGCGAAATGCCCAGCACTGCCGTCCAACCCAGAGCCGACAGCGTCGCCACATAGGTCCGATGAAGCTGGCTGGCGCGATCGAACCATGCCTGGGCCTTCAGGCTGTACAGCGTCCACAGCGTGTTCGACAAAAGCACGACGATCTCGCCACCGCCGAACGTCACCGCGCCACTGCCGGCCAGCGTCGACGACGCGAGGATGGCACCGCCGAGCAACGTCAAGCCCAAGGCGACAGGAAAGCCGGGATCGAAACGCAGACCGGTAACCAGCCGGACGGTCACGGCCGAAACCAGCGGCCCGGCCACCTGCACCGCCGCAGCAGTGATCGGGTTGCTGTACTGGATGCCGAGGGTATAGACGATGAAGAAGCTGCTCATCATCAGGCCGAGCAGGATGAAGCGGCGTATCCCCACGTCGATGCGCAAGGCCGCGACACCTTCGATCAGCACCAACAAGATCGCCAGGGAGGCTGCAGCCATGATCGTGCGGATCACCGACATCGGAATCAGGTCGAAGTGGTCCAGCATCACCTTGCTGACGGGCACGTTGGCGCCCCAGCTCGCGCCGACGAAGATCATCGCCGCAAAGGCGCCCAGCAGGTGGCCTCGTTCGCGCATCAGCGACGGCGCACGGCCTCGTAGCCCACCCGGCAATCCTTGTAGACGTCGGGCTTCTCGGTCGAGACTCGGGCCTCGACCACGCCGGGCTGGTCGAGGCAGAGGTCGAGGATGGCGTCGACCAGCGTTTCCTGCAGATTGAAATGCCGACTGCCGGCCAACGCGACGATGCCATCATGGACGACGTCGTAGTTCAGCACGTTGGCGATGCGATCGTTGTGTGCCTTGGCTTCCTGCCCGAGCAGAAGGTCGACATTGACGACCACCGTCTGCGGGCCCTCCTTCTCGAAGTCGTGGATGCCGATCGACACTTTTAGGCGAAAGTCGCGGATGAAGATGCGGCGCTGCATGTCACGCCTTCCTTGCCTGATCGAAGGCGATGTCGCGCGGCCGGCCACTCAGGTGCTCGCCGCTGTCCACCACCAGGGTGTCGCCGGTGAAAGACGGTGTCTGCAGGATGAAACGCAACGCCCGCACCAGATCGTCGGCCGTGACTCCCCGGCGCAGCGGGTTTTGGACGTGCTGCTCGGCAAAGCGCGCGTCGGTCTGGCTGCCGCTGCGCAGGGTCAGGCCGGGCGCAATGCCCGCCACGCGCAGCCGCGGTGCAAAGGCCTGAGCCAGGAGCTTGGTCAGCCCCTGCAGGCCGACCTTCGACAGGGTGTAGGTCAGGAAGTCAGGATTGAGATTGTAGAGTTTCTGGTCGAGCAGATTCACGACCACCCCGGTCTCGCCTCCCGGCAGTTGCCGCGCCACCGCCTGCGACAGCAGCAACGGCGCGCGCAGGTTGATCGCCATGTGATGGTCGAAATCTGCGGCCTTGGCGGTCGGTGCGCGGTCGAGCTTGAACAGCGACGCGTTGTTGACCAGGCAAACGAGCCGCACGTCAGGCGCACGGCAGCGGTCGACCAGCGCCTCGGCCTGGCGAGCTGAAGAAAGATCGGCACGTACGACGCGGGCCTTGCCGCCCGACGCGACGATGTCGGTCGCCGTTTGTCGCGCTTGAGCGGCGGAGCGATTGTAGTGGACGAAGACGAAATAGCCGTCGGCGGCCAGCGCCAGCGCCAGCGCCCGACCGATCCGCTGCCCTCCGCCGGTGACCAGTGCGCCCTTCATGGCCGGCGTCGAGGGCGTCTTGCGAGGTTCATCACGGCGCTCTACTAGCATGCGCCCATGAGTTCGTCCCCGTTCGAAACCGTCGACTGCGTCGTGATCGGCGCGGGCGTTGTGGGCCTTGCCGTTGCCCGTGCCCTTGCCCTTGCCGGCCGTGAGGTCATCGTCGTAGAGGCTGCCGAAGGCATCGGCACCGAGACCAGCTCGCGCAACTCCGAAGTCATCCACGCCGGCATCTACTATCCCAAGGACAGCCTGATGGCGCGGACCTGCGTCGCCGGCCGTCGTCTGCTCTATGCCTACTGCGCCGCGCGCGGCGTACCACACCTCAACTGCGGCAAGTTGATCGTCGCCACCCACGAGGCCGAGAGCGCCCGGCTCACCGAGATCAAGGCGCGCGCCGAAGCCAACGGCGTCGAGGACATGCGGCTGCTGAGCGCCGCCGAAGCGATCGCGCTCGAGCCGAACCTGCACTGCACGGCGGCATTGCTGTCGCCCAGGACGGGCATCGTCGACAGCCATTCCTACATGCTGGCGCTGCAGGGCGACGCCGAAGCGGCCGGTGCCATGCTCGCCTTTCACGCGCCGGTGAGGCAGGGCCGCGTCGTCGATGACGGCATCGAGATCGAAGTCGGCGGCGACGAACCGATGAACCTGCGCTGCCGCTTGATGGTCAATTGCGCCGGTCTGCATGCCCCGGAACTGGCAAAAAAAATCACCGGCATGCCATCCGATCGCGTGCCGACTGCGTACTACGCCAAAGGGAACTATTTCACCTTGACCGGCCGCTCAC
>VGCQ01000402.1 GCA_016870055.1 Alphaproteobacteria bacterium
CCCTGAACTTGCCGGCAATCAGCCAGCTCTCATGGGTGACAGCACTGCTGTCATCAACATGTTGTAGGTCCGGCGAATCGCGCCCCAGGTATACCCCCTCCTTGAGCCTCAAAAATCGCAATAACATAACGCTCGTTACCACTTCACTTTCTCATGATTGTTCTTGAAAGTTCATCTACTATAGTTATATATGAGTCATGAACCCCATCGGCCGTCCCACCCGTTTCGAACCCGAGATGTGCGAGCAGGCACACAACTACTGCCTGCTCGGCGCGACCAACGACGAGCTCGCGCTGTTCTTCGCCGTCTCGCCCTCCACCGTCGATCGCTGGATCGCCGAGCGTCCCGAATTCGGCGACGCCGTGCGGACCGGCCGCATCGCCGCCGATGCGCGGGTGGCGCGCGGCCTCTACGACCGCGCCGTCGGCTACGATCGCAAGGTCGAACGCCAGGTCGTGCTCGACGGCGCGGTGAAGGCGCTCACCTGCATCATCCATTATCCGCCCAACGTCCAGGCCTGCATCTTCTGGCTGCGCAACCGCCGCCGCCGCAGCTGGAGCGAGGCGGCGCCCGAGGCGGCCGTGCCGGTGATCGACGACATCGCCCTGCTCGATGCCCCGGAAGAAATCATGGTTCGCCATGACGGTGATTGATTTTCCCGCACCCGAGCGGCTGATGCAGCGGATCAGCCGCTATCGCTACGACCCGCTGGGTTTCGTGCAGACGGTGTTTCCCTGGGGCCAGCCGGGCACGATGCTGGCCGGCGAAAGCGGGCCCGAGCCGTGGCAGCGCGAGGTGCTGGAGCAGCTCGGGCGCAGCCTCAGGCAGGGTCGCGGCGGGCCGAGCGAGGCGGTGAGGCTGGCCGTCGCCTCGGGCCACGGTGTCGGCAAGTCGGCGCTCGTCGCCTGGGTGATCCTGTGGGCGATGTCGACGATGTCGGACACCCGCGGCATCGTGACGGCCAACACCGAAGGGCAGCTCCGCACCAAGACCTGGCCCGAGCTTGCCAAGTGGCACGCGCTTTCGACCGTCAAGGACTGGTTCACCTACACCGCGACCGCGCTGCAATCGGCGCGCCCCGGCCGCGAGCGCACCTGGCGGGTCGACGCCATCACCTGGTCGGAGAACAACACCGAGGCGATCGCCGGCCTGCACAACAAGGGCCGCCGCGCCTTCGCGCTGTTCGACGAGGCCTCGTCGATCGCCGACGGCGTGTGGGAGACCATCGAGGGCGCCCTGACCGATGCCGGCACCGATCTCTTTTGGTTGGCCTTCGGCAATCCGACACGCAACACCGGCCGCTTCCGCGAATGCTTCGCCGGCGGCCGCTTCGCCCATCGCTGGCAGCCGCAGCAGATCGATTCGCGCTCGGTGGCGATGACCAACAAAACGCAGATCGCCACCTGGGTGAAGGATTACGGCGAGGACAGCGATTTCGTGCGGGTGCGCGTCAAGGGCGAGTTCCCGCGCGCCGGCACCATGCAGTTCATCGACAGCGAGCGCGTGCAGCAGGCGGTCGAGCGCGCTTTGGTGACGGAGTGGAATCCGGCCTTGGTGATGGGCGTCGACATCGCCCGCCACGGCGAGGACCAGACCGTGATCCGCTTCCGCCGCGGGCTCGACGCCCGCTCGATCCCGGCGGTCAAGTTCCGCATTCCCGACCTGATGGCGGTGGCCGGCCGCGTCATGGAGCAGATCGGCGCCCACAACCCCGACGCCGTGTTCGTCGACGGCACCGGCATCGGCTGGGGCGTCGTCGATCGCCTGCACCAGCTCGGCTGCTCGACGGTGATCGGTGTCGATTTCGGCGGCAAGGCCGATCGCCGCGACGGCAGCGAGGCGGCCGTGAGCTACGCCAACAAGCGGGCCGAGATGTGGGGCTTCATGAAGGAGTGGTGCCAGTTCGGCTGCCTGCCCGACGATCGCGAGCTGCGCGCCGACCTGACCGCCATCGACTACGGCTACGACGCCGCCAATGCCATCCGGCTGGAGCGCAAGGACGACATGCGCCGCCGTGGGCTCGCCTCGCCCGACGACGGCGATGCGCTGGCGCTGACCTTCGCCCATCCCGTCCACCGCATCGACTGGGCCGAGGAACGCCGCATCGAGGAGAAGCTGCAGAAGCTCAAGCGATGGGTGGTGTGAGTGCTCGTCCTCATCCTCATTCTCATGCTCCTCTCCCCCTCGGGGGAGAGGAACTTGAACAGTGACGATGCAGACCTGGTACACCCGGTGCCGGTCAGTCGTCGTGGTGCAACCGACGGTACCTTGCCTTGGTCGTTTCTTGGTGACGAGATGCAACCGCCCGAGCAGGGCACGCGCGATCGGATGACCATGCGTTTTCTTGCAAAGTTCCATGAGCGGTGCCGGCTGGCCGTTGCGCTATCGATCGCCGGGCTGGGCGCCGCCTGTGCCTACGACGAGGCGCAATCCTGGCGGGAATGCTGTGCCCTCACGATCGCCGGCCGCGATGAAACGAGTCCGAAAGAAAGGCAGACGCTCATCGCGTGGGGCCGTACTCCCGGTTTCCTGGGAGACGGCCGGCCCATGGACTCGGAGAACAGCAAGGCGTCGAGGCGAAAGCAGATCGCTTACGGCCTCGCCGTCTTTCAGGAGCAGCATCGCGGCGCGCCGGCGCGCGACTACCTCGCCAGCCTCGGCATGACCTGCGGCGCCGTCGATGCCAAGCCCGTCGACACCCGGCAGCGCGAGCTGACGCGCTGCGCCGCCGAGCTTCCCGTCCAGGTGCAATGCACTGTCATGATCTCATGGCCCTTCCTGTCGACGCCTGTTCCCAAGGAACTGCGGGAGCCGATCGCCGCCTTCCTGCAGATGACTATCGACGTGTCGGGTTCGGACATCATCGACTCGTCGGTGCGGGTCATGCCCGTCCCCGGAGGGCGGCTGTGCCATCGATAACGCGTGCAACCCCCTCACCTGACCTCTCCCCCAAGAGGGAGAGGAACATGAGCAACGACGATGCAAATCGGGATCTTTCGACCTCGGCCGGAGCGCGGCCCTCCCGTGCCGCTCATGGCTTGTCGATACCGAGGAAGAGCGCCACCGGAGTGGCGCGCGCCCAGCCGTCAATCGCCCTTGGCCACCTGCGAGGCCGGCGTGTCCTTCGGCTTGGCAGGCTTGCCATCGGCGACCACCGGCGCGCTCTTGAATTGCGCGAGGTACTGCTTGGCCAGCGCCTGGAAGCGCTGCGCGTCCTTGGCCCCGACCTGGGCGCGCATGGCGAATTTCTGGGTGAGCGGATTGACCTGCTTGCCGCCGCGATGGAACTCGTAGTGCAGATGCGGCCCGGTCGACATGCCGGTCGAGCCGACGAAGCCGATCACCTGGCCCTGGCGCACGGCGACGCCGGGCTTGATGCCCGGCCCCAGCCGCGACATGTGGGCGTAGGCGGTGGCGACGTCGCTGGTGTGCTGCAGCTTGACGTACAGGCCATAGCCGCCGTTCGGCCCAGCCATCGCGACCTTGCCGGCGCCGGCCGCCAGGATCGGCGTGCCGGTCGGCGCGGCGAAGTCGACGCCGGCATGCAGCGCGCTGTAGCCCAGGATCGGATGATCGCGCATGCCGAAGCGCGAGGAGATCTTCGAGGCGTCCATCGGCGTGCGCAGGAAGGCGCGCACCACGCTCTCGCCGTTGGGATTGTAGAAGCCGTCGGCGCCGCCGTGCGGGCGGAAGCGGATCACCGTCACGGTGCGCTTCAAGAGTCGCAGCTCGCCGGCCAGCAGGCGGCCGGGATGGGTGACGCGGCCGTCGCTGGTCACCAGCTGCTCGAGCAGCACGGTGAACTTCATGCCCTCCTTCAGCTCGCGCTGGAAGTCGACGTCGTAGGACAGCGCGCGGATGAACTCGACCATCGCCGGCGCCGGCACGCCGAGCCTGACGCCGCTCTGCTCGAGCGAGCCCTGGCGCTCGCCCTCGACGCGCACGATGCGCGGGCTCACCTTGTAGATCTTCTCCTCGCCCTCGTAGGCGCCGTCGTCGCGGCGCGTCACGATGTACTCGCGCTCGGGCTGCGGCCGCACCGACAGCGCCAGCACGCGCGGCGCATCGGGTTGGTCGGGCAGGGACTGCATCATGAGCTCGACCGTCTCGCCGACCGCGAGCTTGCGCTTCTTCAGGAGGCTCGCGAGCCGCTCGGCGATCTGCTTGCGGTCGGCCTCGGGCACGGCGATGTCGGCGAGCAGCTTCTCGATGGTGTCGCCGCGCTCGAGCTGCAGGGTGAGCTCGTAGACGTCGCTCGCCACCGGCTCGGGCTCGGCGGCGGGCTGCCCGGGTTTCAGTTGGAAGCCGGCAAAATCGCTGTTGGTGATCGGCGGCGCGGGCTCAAGGTCGGGC
>VGCQ01000403.1 GCA_016870055.1 Alphaproteobacteria bacterium
CCTGCATGTAGCGCAACAATTTGATCTCGCCCGACTTGCGGTCGATCTCGGCGCGGATGTCGTGCTCGAGCCCGTATTTGGCGCGGCCGGCCTTCTGGATCGCCTGCTCCATCGCCTCCAGCACTTCCTCGCGCTCGATGCCCTTTTCGCGGGCGACCATGTCGGCCACCTGCAGCATCTCCAGGCGCGGGATATCGGCAGTCGTTGCCATGTCGTCTTCCTCTCTTGCAGCTCTTCTAAATGGACGTTTCCATCAATGCGCTCGGTCCGCCCCTTGTTGGGCGAGTCGATGTTCTTCGATCAACGCGTCGGTCAGCTCAAGCTTGGCCTTGGCCACGGCGGCCAGCGGCAAGGCCGCCTCGCTGCCGTCATCCAGGCGCAGCTTCACCAGCCCATCGCTCAATCCCAGCAGCGTGCCCTTGAAGCGGCGGCGGCCGTCGATCGGCTGGGCGGTCTCCAGGCGCGCGAGATGGCCGGCCCAGCGGTCATAGTCCTTGGCCCGCGTCAGCGGCCGGTCGATGCCGGGCGAGCTCACTTCCAAGGTGTAGGAGCCCGAAATGGGATCCTCGACATCGAGCACCGCCGACAGCGCGCGCGAGAGCGTGGCGCAGGCCTCGACATCCATCGGCCGGCCATCGGCCGGCTCGACCATGATCTGCAGCGTACCGCCGCGGCTCATGGCGACGCGCACCAGCTCGTAGCCCATGCCGACCACGGTCGGGGCGACGATGTCTTCTATGCGGCGCAACAGTTCGGTCACGTAGGTACGGTTCTCGACGACAAGGGCCGGCGGGAAGCCCACAAATGAAAAGAGCGGGTTTTTGGCCCACTCTTCTTGTTTGGTTCGTCCCGCGAACCCGATGAGGATCGCGCGGATATAGGCGCAGTCAGGCCGACTGGCAAGCAAATCCGGCGGTTTCTAGGGGTCCGCCAGCAAACGCCTCTATATATGGTACCGGCTCAGCGCCGCCTCAACCGCAGGAACGTCGGTGTCCCGGCAATTTTTTTTTGCTCATAGCGCGTCGATGGCCAGTCCGCCGGCCGACCGCGCCAGTCGGCCGGCCGTTCGGCCAGCCATTCGAACGCCGGATGGGTGCAGGTAAGCTCGAGCATCCAGGGCAGGTAGCTCGGATCGTCGGTGGCAAGCCGTAGTTCGGCGCCGGGCAGCATCAGCACGGCAAGACGGTCCAGGGTCGCCCGCTGCACGAAGCGCCGCTTGTGATGGCGCGTCTTGGGCCAGGGATCGGGGAACAGCACGAAGACACGGGCCAGCGAGCGCTCGGGCAGCGCTGCCATCAGGAGCCGCGCGTCGTCGGTGAACAGTCGGATGTTGGCGACGCTGGCGCGCTCGATCTGGGCCAGGCACTTGGCGACGCCGTTGAGATAGGGTTCGCAGCCGATCAGCCCGACCTCGGGATGCTGCACGGCCTGCCACACCAGGTGCTCGCCGGCGCCGAAGCCCACTTCCAGCCAAACACCGCCTGCGGGCAAGCGGCCGCCGAACCGCCGGGCGAGATCGAGCGTCGCCGGCTCGGCCGGCAGCGTGAGCGCGAGGCGAGGCAGCAGCGTGTCGAGCAGCGACTGCTGGCCCGACCGCAGCTTCTTGCCCCGACGACGACCGTACAGCGTGCGTCGACGGGCTTCGTCCATTGCCGTCCTTACATCACCACGTCGATCAGGTATGGGCCCTTCTGCGACATGGCGTAGGTGAGCTGCTTGGTGAGCTCCTCGAGATCGTGCGCCTTGGCGCCCGGCACGCCCATGCCCTTGGCGAGCTGGGTGAACTCCAAGGTCGGCCGATCGAGCGTCAGCATGTCGATAGCGCGCGGCCCGGGATTGGCCGCGCCGACATCGGCGAGCTGGCTGTACAGGATCTTGTAGTTGCGGTTGGAAAAGATCATGACGCAGACGTCGAGGTTCTCGCGCGCCATCGTCCACAGCGACTGGATGGTGTACATCGCCGAGCCGTCGCCGATCATGGCGATGACCTTGCGGTCGGGGCAGGCCACCGCGGCACCGACTGCGACCGGCCCGCCGAAGCCGATCGAGCCGCCCATGTTGTTCAGCCAGTCGTGCGGCGGCGCACCGGCGCTGAACGGAAAGAAGCCGCGGCCGGTCGTGACCGATTCGTCGATCACGATCGCGCCTTCCGGCAGGGTGGCGCCCAGCGCTTGGCCCAGCCCGTCGAGCGTGAACTTGCCGCTCGGCCGCTCGGGCCGCTTGGCCTGCGCCACCGCGGGCTTCTCGTTCATCGCATCGAGCTCGGCGGCGAGCGCTTCGAGCGAGCCGATCGGATCGCCGTCGACCGGGCAGAGAGTCGTCACGTCACAGCCCTCGGGCACCAGCACCGACGGCTTGCCGGGATAGGCGAAGAACGCCGCAGGCGCCTTGGCGCCGACCAGCACCATCCGCTTGGTGCCCTTCAGCATCTCGAGCGCGGTCTCGACCACGAAATGCAGGCGCAAGACCGGCACGCGGCCGGCGCCGCGCTCGATGCGCGCCGTGCCGCCCGCCGCCTGCACCTTGCAGCCGGTCTTGGCGGCGATCTTGCCGGCCAGCTCCAGGCCGCGGGCGCGCAGCGCGCGGCCGCCGATGAACAGCATCGCCGAGGCGCCGCCCGCCTTGAGCGCCTTGGCGGCCGCCACGATCTCGTCGTTGGCGGGCTTCTGCGGCTGCGGCGTCTCGGGTGTATCGGCAACGCCATCGGCTTCGGTCCACGCGGTGTCGGCGGGCAGGATCAACGTGGCGATCTGGCCTGGCGCCACGCGCGCGGCTTGGATGGCGGCCGCGCCATCCTTGGCCACCGTCTTGGCGGTCGGCGAGGTCTTGACCCAGTGCGAGAACGGCCGGGCGATGCCCTCGATATCGGCGGTCAACGGCGTGTCGTACTTGATGTGGTAGAGCGCGTGCTCGCCCACGATATTGACGATGCCCGAGCCCGCCTTCTTGGCGTTGTGCAGGTTGGCGGCGGCGTTGGCGAGGCCGGGGCCGAGATGCAGCAGCGTCGAGGCCGGCTTGTCGGTCATGCGGTAGTAGCCGTCGGCCGCGCCGCTGCACACGCCTTCGAACAGTCCAAGCACGCAGCGCATGCCCTCGACACGATCGAGCGCGCCGACGAAATGCATCTCCGAGGTGCCGGGGTTGGCGAAGCAGACTTCGACGCCGCCCTTGACCAAGGTCCGAACCAAACTCTCTGCGCCGTTCATTGGCTTCCCCCCGACCATTCTGGAACTCGAGCGCGGCACAGTAGGCCACGGGGCTTGCGAACCCAAGTATTTGCGATTCCTCGCAAATTTCGGTAGTTGAATGTTCTGTCTTTATTCTCAGAGATTTATTCAGTATACTTGAACCAATATTTCAGTTCTTAGGAAAAGTCATTTAACCATGAGCCATTCGGTCCCCTCCGACAGCTCCAACAGCGATCCGGCCTTCATCGTCGGCAGCGAGCTGGTCGAATTCGATCGCCGTGACCTGCCGATCTATCTCAGCCGCGACGCGAGCTGGATGGACGCTTGCTACGACGAAGCGCCCTCCGGCGCGCCGCTCGATCGCGTGTTCGGCGAGCCGGGTGAAATCCATGTCGATGGCATCGTGCCGGGCGGCGGCGAGCTACAAGCGGTGATCGCGCCCCTTGCCGACGATCCGTTGGTGTCGCTGGCGACGCTCAGCGACAGTGTCGGCGCTCAGAATCTCGCGCCGGCAACGGCACCGGAACTCGCCACCCAGTTCGATCTCGGCACCGACGCGGCCATCGTCCAACCGGCCGACCACGCCGATCTGTCCGGCCTCGACACGACGTTCGACTTCCAGGTCTGAGCCAGATCTGGCGCGGCGACGACGCCTCACGCCGCGTCGCCCAACTCCAGCTGCACCAGGTTGACCCAGTAGGCGGCGCCCGTCGTCAGGATGCGATCGTTGAAATCGTACAACGGCGAATGGACGTTGTGGCAGCCGCCTTCGTCGGGCCCGCCATTGCCGATCATGATGTAGGCGCCGGGCTTCTTCTCCAGCATGAAGGCGAAGTCCTCGGCGCCCGAGATCGGCGGCGTGTTGGCATCGACATTCTCGCGGCCCACCGTCAGCGCCGCCGCTTCGACCGCGAGCGAGGTCTGCTCGACGGCGTTGATCAGCGCCGGGTAACGCCTGTGGTACTTGCTCTCGGCCGTGCAGTCGCCGGCCTGCGCGATGCCGGCCGCCAGCTCGGCCAGGCGGCGCTCCAGCAGGTCGCGAATAGTCGGCGAGAAGGAGCGCGCGGTGCCGCTCACCAGCACCTCCGACGGAATGACGTTGGGTGATCCCGCGCTGCCCGCCGCGATGTGGCCGACGCT
>VGCQ01000404.1 GCA_016870055.1 Alphaproteobacteria bacterium
TACCGTGCGGCGGCAGCCGCCGGTCTCGCTGATCACCAAGCCGCCGCCCTCGCTGCGGGCCGTGAGCTTGCTCTCGCGCCGGTCGTGACCCTTCACCGAGGCGACGCTGATCAGCGAGAAGGTGCCGCCCGGCTTGGCGAGGCCGTGGATCTGCCACAGGCCGGGCGTCGGTGCGGGGGCGGGCGCCTTCTTGAGATTGGGCACCGGCCCCTGGGCGGTGGCGTCGTAGGCCGAGCCGTCGACGAAGCCGTTTTCGATGACGATCAGATAGTCGAGCGGCGCATTGCACGAGCCGCCGTCGCTGCGGCCGCGCCATTGCCCGTCGAGCGGCGAGGTCGGCGCGGGCGTGACGGTACCCGCCGCCGCCGGCGCCGGTGCACGCGTCTGCGCCTGCGCCATCCCGGCGCCAAGCAGGACGACCATCGACAGCAGCAAGCGTTTCATCGTCTTCCAAACAGTCGTTCGATGTCGGCCAACTTCAGCTCGACATAGGTCGGGCGGCCATGATTGCACTGGCCGGAGTGCGGTGTCGCCTCCATCTGCCGCAGCAGCGCGTTCATCTCCTCGACGCTCAGCCGCCGTCCGGCGCGCACCGAGGTGTGGCAGGCGAGCGTGCCGCACACCTCCTCGATCTTCTCCTTGAGCGACAGATGATCGCCCATCTCGGCAAGCTCGTCGGCAAGGTCGCGCACCAGGCCTTGGACATCGACCTCGCCCAGCACCGACGGCGTCTCGCGCACGACCACCGCGCCGAGCCCGAACGGCTCCAGCACCAAACCCATTTCGCCGAGCTCGGCGGCGCGCTGCGCGAGCCGGCGCGCGGCGTCCTCGCCGACCTCGACGACCTCGGGCAGAAGCAGCGCCTGGCGCTTCACGCCGTCGGCCTGCAGCTGGTCCTTCAGCCGCTCGTGCAGCAGGCGCTCGTGCGCGGCGTGCTGGTCGACGATCACCACGCCCTGGTCGGTCTGCGCGACGATGTAGGTCTCGTGCAACTGCGCGCGCGCCACGCCCAGCGGATAGTGCGAACCGCTGCCGTTCGCCGCCTCGACCGGCGTCTCGACGCGCGCCGAGGGCTGGGCGAGCGGCGCCATGAATTGGACGGCCGCCTCGGCCAGGCCGCGCGGCACGGACGACGGCCGACCATGGCCGAGCGGCAATGGCGTCGCGTAGCCGCTGTGCGGCCGCATGGCGCCCAGCGCGGCATCGGCCACGGTCGTGGACGCGCGATGGCCGGCGGCCGACAAGGCGGTGCGCAGCGCCCCGACGATCAAGCCGCGCACGATGCCGGCGTCGCGGAAGCGCACTTCGGTCTTGGCCGGATGCACGTTGACGTCGACCATCGCGGTCGGCGCCTCGAGGAACAGCGCCACCATGGGATGGCGGTCGCGGGCCAGGAAGTCCTGGTAGGCGCCGCGCACCGCGCCGCCCAGCAATTTGTCGCGCACCGGCCGGCCGTTGACGAACAAGTACTGATGCTGCGCCGTCGGTCGATTGAGCGTCGGCAGGCCGACGAAGCCGGTCAACCGGAATCCTTCGCGGTTGGCATCGATCGCTATGGCGTTGTCGGCGAACTCGCGACCCATGATGGCGGCCAGCCGTTCGAGTCGCTGACCGTCGGCCTCGGCGAGCAGTGCCGGGTTGGCCGCCGGCAGGTCGAGCAGCGCGCGATCCTCGCTCTCCAACCGGACGGCGATGGCGGGATGGGCCATGGCGAGCCGGCGCAGCGCATCGGCGACATGACTCGCTTCGGTGCGCGGCTCCTTGAGGAACTTCAATCGGGCGGGCGTGGCGAAGAAGAGGTCGCGCACCTCCACGCGCGTGCCGGGCGGATGCGCCGCCGGCTTGGGCTCGCCCTTGGCGCCACCGTCGATCTCCAGGCTCCAGGCGGAGTCCGCGCCGGCCGGCCGTGAGGTGATGGCGAACCGGCTGACCGAGGCGATCGAGGGCAGCGCCTCGCCGCGGAAGCCCAGGGTGCGGATATGGTCGAGATCGTCGTCGGGCAGCTTGGAGGTGCAGTGGCGCTCGACGGCGAGCGCCAGCTCCTCGCGCGTCATGCCCGAGCCGTCGTCGACCACGGCGAGGAAGCTGCGGCCGCCCTCCTTCAAGGTGACGGTGATGCGCCGCGCCCCGGCGTCGATCGCGTTCTCGACCAGCTCCTTGACGGCGCTCGCCGGACGCTCGACCACCTCGCCCGCAGCGATGCGGTTGACCAGGGTCGAAGGCAGGCGGCGCAGCGCGCTCATGCGGCTCCCATCTTACGTCCGCCGCCTTTGGGAAAGATACTGGCGGGTGACGACCTTGCTCTCCTCGACCGCCGGCTGGTCGAAGGCGTCGACGCCCCACAGTTCGGCGGCGAACATGGTCTCCAGCATGTAGTGCATCATCAACGCGCCCATCACCTTCTCGTCCAAGGTGGCGATGCGGACGACGCGCGTCGGCCGGCCGTTTTTCGCCAGAGTGGCCACGGTGGCGTCGGCCTCGGCGAGCAGCAGGTCGCCCATGCGATGGCCTTCGAGGTAGGCGAGCGAGCGATCACCGGCCGTCCGTTGCGGCGAGACCACGCTGCCCTGCCCGGCGGTGTCCTGGATCAAGAGCGTGAACATCTTGTCGACCGGACCGCCGAGATAGAGCTGCGTCTGGCTGTGCTGGTCGATGGTGCCCATGGCGCGCACCGGCGTGGTGCCCTTGCCGCCCTTGCCCAGGCTCTCGGCCCACAGCTGGCGATACCAGAAGGCGAAGCCGTCGAGGCGGTCGACATAGGGCATCAGCACCGTGACATTGAGGCCGCGCTCGTTGGCGAGCCCGACCGACAGCGCCGCGCCGATCGCCGGCGCCAACCCCGTCGTATCGTTTGCCGCCAGCGCCGGGTCGAGCACGCTCGCCGCCCCCTCGCGCACCGCCGCACAATCGAGGCCCGCGATCATCGCCGGCAGCATGCCGACCAGCGACAGCGAGGAGTAGCGGCCGCCGATCTTGGGATCGTGCTCCAGGATGGTGGCGCCGAGCCGCGTCGCCAGACGCCGCAGCGGATTGTCGGTCGTCTCGGTGATGGCGATCAGATGGTCGCCTGTCTTGGCCTGGCCGACCTTGGCCTCCAAGCCCTCCAGGACGGCGACGAGCTGGACCAGCGTCTCCGGCGTGCCACCCGATTTGGAGATCGCGATGAAGCCGGTGCGATCGAGCGGCAGGCGCGTCAGCAGCTCGGCGTAGGTCGCCGGATCGACATTGTCCATGAACCACAGCTTGGGCCGGCCCGGCGCGGGGCCGAAGCCCTTGTCGGCCAACGCCACCAGCGCCTTGCCGCTCATGCTCGAGCCACCCATGCCCATGACCACGACATGCTCGAACTTGGCGAAGCGCTCGGCATGCGGCCGAAGCGCCGCGAGATCGTCGCGCCGCGCCGGCAGGGAAAGCAGCGGCAGCGTGCCGTCGGCCTTCCACCGCCGGATCTTGTCGAGCGCGGCGGCGGCACGGTCGAGCTCGCGCGCCAACGAAGCACGCGACAGGCCGGCCTTGCCGACCCCATCCTCGAGGGCTTGGTCGATGATCTGCCTGTACAACATGCAACGTCCTTCAGGGATCGGCGGTAATGCCGACCGGCTTGCCGACGACGACGGTGAGCAGCGCATCGTCGCGCAGCAGGCGGCGGGCGAGGCGCCGCACGTCGTCGATCTTGACCGCCGCGATCAGGCTGGCGCGGCGCGTCAGCTGATCGGGCGGCAAGTTGTCGATCTGCAGGGAATGCAGCAATCCGGCGATCGCACCCGAAGAGTCGAGCGCCAGCGCCAGAGAGCCGGCGAGATAGGTCTTGGCGTCGGTGAGCTCCTGCTCGGTCGGCCCCTCGAGGCGCAGCCGCGACAGCTCCGCCTTCGCCACCCGGATCGCCTCGGCGACCCGCTCGTTGGCGCTGGCCGTGGCGATCACCAGCAAGGCGGCCTTGCGGTAGACGCGCAGGCTGGAGGAGACGCTGTAGGCGAGGCCGCGCTTGTCGCGCACCTCGATGAACAGCCGCGACTGCTGGCCGCTGCCGCCCAGGATGTGATTCAAGACGAGCGCGGCGTACCAGTCGGGATCGTCGCGCGCCACGCCGGGCAGCGCCATCAGCGCCGTGCTCTGCGGCACCGGGCGCTCGACCACCACGGTGCGCGCCTTGGTCGGCGGCCTCCAGTCGGGCGGCAGGGCCGGCGGTGTGCCGAGCGGCAAGGCGCCGAAGGCGTGATCGAGCAGCCGGCCTAGCTCGGCTTGGTCGATGTCGCCGACCGCGGCCACGGTCAGGCTGTTGCGCAGCACCACAGCCGCCATCCGTTGA
>VGCQ01000405.1 GCA_016870055.1 Alphaproteobacteria bacterium
GAGATCGACCGGCTTGTCGGGCAGCGCCTCGATCGCCGCCATGCCGCCGTGCAGGCGGACCTGCGGGAACTCGGCCGCCGCCTCGGCGAGGAAGCCCGCCAGGTCGTCGACGCCGACGGCCGCCACCGCGCCCGAGGCGGCGAGCTGGCGGCGCAGCTGCTCGAGATAGACGTCCTTGCCGCCGATCCCGACCGGCACCGAGACCGGCACCGGCACCAGCCCGGCATACTGGGCGCCGAAGAAGGCGTCGAAGAAGCCCGGCCAGGTGTCGGCCGTAACAAGGAGTCGCTCGCCCGGCGCGAAGCCCGCCCCGATCAGCCGGCGGGCCGTGACCTGGGCCCGCTCGCGGATCTCCCGCCACGCCAAGGCCGACAAGATCTCGCCCCTGACACTATAAAAGGTGACGCCGGTCTCCCCCCGGGCGGCATAGTCCAGCATCTCGGGCACCGAGGCGAAGCCGGCGCGCCGGAAGGCAAGCTCGGAATTGCGGGTTGGCAGGGGGGTCATCGACGGCGGGGTTCCTAGCTCATGTTCCAGGTGGCCGCCACCCTCCTTCGCTCCCGGCGGAGCTTCGGAGGGCCCAGGGTCGCGCCAAGTTGACACACCCGGACGCGGATAAGATAGTGGCCGACGCCCGCTCGCAGAGCGGGTTATTTGTTTCCGAAGGAGGTTTCCAGTGATTACGGCTGTGATGCCGACGTACGGTCGCAAGGACGTCGTGTTCGAACGCGGAGAGGGCAACTATCTCTACGCGACGGACGGCCGACGTTACCTCGACTTCACCTCGGGCATCGCCGTGAACGCGCTGGGCCACTGCCACCCCACCCTGGTCAAGGCCTTGACCGAGCAGGGCCAGAAGCTGTGGCACACCTCCAACCTGTTCCGCATCGGCAACGGCGAGAAGCTCGCCGAGCGGCTGGTCGCGAGCTCGTTCGCCGACACCATGTTCTTCTGCAACTCGGGCGCCGAGGCGATCGAGGGCGGCATCAAGCTGATCCGCAAGTATCAGTTCATGAACGGCCGGCCGCAGCGCTACAAGATCGTCTGCTTCCAGGCGGCGTTCCACGGCCGGCTGCTGAACGCGCTCGCCGCCACCGGCAACGAGAAGTATCTCGAAGGCTTCGGCCCGCCGGCGCCCGGCTACCGCCACGCGCCGCTCAACAACACCAATGTCGTGCGCGACATGATCGACGACGAGACCGCCGGCATCCTGGTCGAGCCGATCCAGGGCGAAGGCGGCGTGCGCGCCACCACGACGCAGTTCCTCAAGGACCTGCGCGCGATCTGCGACGAGTTCGGCCTGCTGCTGTTCTACGACGAGATCCACACCGGCTTCGGCCGCACCGGCAAGATGTGGGGCTACGACTGGTCGGGCGTGGCGCCCGACGTCATGGCGATCGCCAAGGGCATGGGCGGCGGCTTCCCGATCGGCGCCTTTCTGGCGACCGAGAAGGCGGCGGTCGGCATGGTGCCGGGCACGCACGGCTCGACCTATGGCGGCAATCCCTTGGCGACCGGCGTGGCCAACGCCGTGCTCGACGAACTCCTGAAGCCGGGCTTCATCGACGCCGTGCGGACCAAGGGCGAGTACCTCAAGGCCGAGCTCGAGGGCCTGGCGAAGAAGCACCCGACCGTGTTCGTGCAGCAGCGCGGCATGGGCTTCCTGCAGGGCCTGCAATGCGCCGCCGCGGTGCCGGCGGGCGACATGGTGAACCGCCTGCAGTCGCTCGGGATGCTGGTGCCGCCGGCCGGCGAGAACGTGATCCGCGTCTTCCCGGCGCTGATCGCCGACAAGGCGGCGCTCGACGAGGGCATCGCCATCCTGAGCCAGGCCGCGCAATCGTTCGAGGCGGCGGCAAAAGCCGCCGAGTAGGCTCGCATGGCCGCGCCGAAACACTTCCTCGACCTCGACCAGGTCGATCCCAAGACGCTTCGCCAGATCCTCGATCGCGGCAAGGCGATGAAAAGCGCGCGGCGCAACGGCGGACACGACAAGCCGTTGGCCGGCAAGACGCTCGCCATGATCTTCGAGAAGCCGTCGACCCGCACCCGCGTGTCGTTCGAGGTCGGCATGCGCGAGCTGGGCGGCGAGACCATCATGCTCGGCCGCACCGACACCCAGCTCGGCCGTGGCGAGACCATCGCCGACACCGCCCGCGTGCTCAGCCGCTACGTCGACATCATCATGATGCGCACCACGGTCGAGGAGAAGCTCCTCGAGATGGCCAAGTACGCGACCGTGCCGGTGATCAACGGCCTCACCGACAAGACGCATCCCTGCCAGCTGATGGCCGACGTCATGACCTACGAGGAGCATCGCGGGCCGATCCGCGGCAAGGCGGTGGCCTGGTCGGGCGACGGCAACAACATGGCGACGAGCTGGATCCATGCCGCGGTCCAGTTCGACTTCCAATTGCGCGTCGCCTGCCCGCCCGAGCTGACGCCGCCGGCCGACGTCGTGGCGTGGGCCGAGCGCTCCAAGGGCCAGATCATGATCGGCCACGACCCCGAGGCGCTGGTGAAGGGCGCCGACTGCGTCGTCACCGACACCTGGGTGTCGATGGGCGACGAGGATCCCGACAGCCCGGGCGCGGCGCGCCGCCACAATCTGTTGCGCGGCTACCAGGTCGACCAGCGCCTGATGAAGCAGGCCAAGCCCGACGCCATCTTCATGCACTGCCTGCCGGCGCATCGCGGCGAGGAAGTGACGGCCGACGTGATCGACGGGCCGCAATCGGTGGTGTTCGACGAGGCCGAGAACCGCCTGCACGCGCAGAAATCGATCCTCGCCTGGTGCCTGTCCTGATGGCCGCGTCGGAAGACCCCTCTTCCGACGACGCCGCTCTCCCGTTTCAGCTCGACGCGCTGGGCGTGCGCGGCCGGCTGGTGCGGCTCGGGCCGTCATTGGACGCGGTGATCGGCGGCCACGGCTATCCGCTGGCCGTGGCGCGGCCGCTCGCCGAGGCGATGGCGCTGTGCGCCGCGCTCGCGACCTCGCTGAAATACGACGGCATCTTCACCCTGCAGATCTCGGGCGACGGGCCGGTGCGGCTGCTCGTCACCGACCTCACGACCGACGGCGCGCTGCGCGGCTACGCCCAGTTCGATTCCTGGAAGCTCGCGGTGGCGCTGGGCGCCGGCAACGAGGAAGCGCCGGCCGGCTACGTGCCCAAGCTGTTCGGCCATGGCCGGCTCGCCTTCACCGTCGACCAGGGCCAGCACACCGAGCGCTACCAGGGCGTGGTGCCGCTCGAAGGCGCGACCTTGGCCGACTGCGCCCACACTTATTTCCGGCAATCCGAGCAATTGCCGACCGGCATCAAGATCGCCGCCCATCCGGTCGCCGGCCAGGACGGCCCGCCGCGCTGGCGCGCCGCCGCGTTGATGGTGCAGCAGATGCCCGAGCTCGATGCCGGCCGCCTCGCCATCGACCGCGAGCAGCGCGAGGACGACTGGCGCCGCGCCGTCATCCTGATGGCCTCGGCGACCGACGCCGAGATGCTCGACAAGAACCTGCCGGCCGAGACCCTGCTGCACCGGCTGTTCCATGCCGAGCGGCCGCGGCAGTTCGCCCGCCGGCCGTTCGCCGCGCGCTGCCGCTGCAGCCGCGAGCGTATCGACCGCGTGCTGCGCTCGATCAAGCGCGCCGAGCTCGACGATCTGCGCGACGCCACCGGCCGCGTCGCGGTGAAGTGCGAGTTCTGCTCGACCGAATACGCCTACGACGACGGCGACCTCGACCGCATCTACGCCTCGGCGGCTTGACGAGACGCGACTCGAGGCGGGACCGCTCGACGGGCCGCCACGCGCCGGCCGCGCCCGGCCCGGGGGTTTGCGAGGTTTCCGCGGTTTGCGCCGAGCGCGACGCTCGCCGCCTGTTCCCCGTCAGGTCTCATAGGACAGATTGAGGTATTTGCGTAGCGGAGTGCTTTCGGCTCATCGTCACCGTTGAGAGGGACGAGGATGAGAGCAATGAAGCAGCCGCCGCCGAACGGCACGGCGGAACAGCATGTCCGTGAGATCCGCCGCCAGACGCGCAAGAAGTACTCGGCCGAGGAGAAGATCCGGATCGTGATCTCTGGGCTCCGCGGGGAGCACTCGATCGCCGAGCTGTGCCGGCGGGAGGGGATCGCGGAGAGTCTGTATTATGTGTGGTCTAAGGAGTTCATGGAGGCGGGCAAGAAGCGGCTGGCTGGCGACACCGAACGCCAGGCGTCGTCGGGTGAGGTCAAGGACCTGCGCCGGGAGATGGGCGCGCTGAAGGAAC
>VGCQ01000406.1 GCA_016870055.1 Alphaproteobacteria bacterium
TCTGCCCTTGCGCGTACTGCGCTACGAACTGCGCGAGGACGTAGCGGGGGCCGGCAAGTGGCGCGGCGGGCTGGGCTCGGTGCGCGAATTCGCCTTCCTCGGCGATGGCGGCGCCTCGGTCGAGGGCGAAGGCCACCGCTATCGGCCATGGGGCTTCCTCGGCGGCGCCGAAGGAATGCCGGCCAAGCTCGACCTCGTGCTGCCCGGCGGCAATGCGCCGAAAGCGCTGCCGTCCAAGGTGCCGCACATGAACGTGCCGGAGGCCGGCCGGTTCGTCTGCTACGGGCCGGCCGGCGGCGGCTACGGCAATCCTCTTGAGCGCGATCCTGCCAAGGTGGCGGACGACGTGCTGGACGGGATCATCTCCGTCGAGACGGCGCTCAGGGACTACGGCGTGGTCATGGCGGGCGAAGGTGCGGTCGACCGCCCGGCAACCGAGAAGACGCGGGCAGGCCGCGGCAGCTAGAGCTCGCCTAAGGTGCCAATGGCAACAAGCGGTCGATCGCCAGCCGCCAGACGTCTTGCGCGTCGGCTATCGACAGGTTGTGCCAGTGACGCATCTGGTCCCAGCTCTCGAAGCTGGTCAACGTCGCGAGGCCGATCAGCAGCTCGCGACGCGCCACATCGGGAAGGATCGCAAGTTCCGGGGCGTACATCAGCTCGAGCCGCGCGATGTTGGCGCGGCGGACCATGACCACACGCTGCTGCAGCTCGGGCAACTGGCCCGGCATGGTGATGACCCGCCACAGCGGCAGCCACTTCTCGCAGGCGACTGCGCGAATCTCGACATGGGAGCGGATTCGCGTCGGGCGGTCGCTGTCGACATCGCGCGCCACGGCTTCGGCCTGGCCTTGCGTGATGGCATAGTCGGCGGTCGCCAGGCTGAGGGCATTGAGGTCGGAAAAGCGTTCGAAGATCGACCGAGTCGAGCAGCGCGCCTGCCCGGCGATCTGCGACGCCGTCGGCATCTTGGGATCTCGCCGGAGCAACGTGAGGTACGCCTCGATGATGGTGAGCCGCGTTCGCTCGCTGCGCTGGCGGCGACCGTCGGCCGGTCGGGGCGGGCGAAGTCGTTCGGCGGTACCAGATCGAACGGGCGACATCAAAGCTGCTCCGCCTGCCCAAGCTCGTTGCAACGGCTTGCTCCGTCGCCGCCGGCAGGGACGCCCGGGCTTTTACCATCACCGGCCGGGTCCGTGCCAACCCTATGACGATGCCGCACGGCGCGATCGTCGAGGATCGGCGGTGCTCGCTTACCGTCGACATTGCCACCAGAGCGGAGTACGACCAGCTGATTCCCGGCGGGCGGATTGTGCTCTAGGCTGTCAGGCAGCAGGCAAAGAGAAGCCGCATGGCTGGTGGGTTCAGGGCCGCTTCGATGTTTCGCCACGATACGGCTACACCGGTGCGCCGGCATTGACACACGGGAGCACCAGCCGTTGAACGAGCCACCTCGTCGGCAGATGCGGCTGGGCGTCTTCGTACAGACGCCGGGCCACCACGTCGCGGGCTGGCGTCATCCCGACGCGGTCGCCGACGGCTGGCCCAATCTTGGGCTGATGCAGCGCATCGCCGCCACCGCCGAACGCGGCAAGTTCGACATGTTCTTCCTGGGCGACGGTTTTGCCACGGGATACGACGAGCATCCCTCGACCATCGGCAAGTTCGAGCCGCTGACATTGCTATCGGCGCTGGCGATGGGCACGCGGCACCTCGGTCTCGCGGCTACCGCCTCGACGACCTACGCCGAGCCTTACCATGTCGCCCGGTCCTTCGCCTCGCTCGACCATCTGTCGGGTGGCCGGGCAGCGTGGAATGTCGTCACCACGGCCTACGACAAATCCGCGGCAGTGTTCGGCCGCCGCCACCCGCCACACACCGAGCGCTACGCCATCGCCGAGGAATTCGTCGAGGCCTGCCGTCTCCTGTGGGACAGCTGGGACGACGGCGCCTTCATCGGCGACAAGGCGAACGGAAGGTTCGTGCGGCCCGGCAGCCTCCGGGTGCCACGTTTCGAGGGCAAGTACGTCAGTGTCAAAGGCGGGCTCAACGTGCCGCGATCGCCGCAGGGCCATCCGGTGCTGATTCAGGCCGGCTCGTCGGGGCCGGGCCAGGCGCTGGCGGCACGCATCGCCGACGTGGTGTTCACGGCGCAGAACGATCTTGGCGAAGCATTGTCGTTCTACAGCGGGTTGAAGGCGCAGGTCACGGGCTTCGGTCGGCGGCCGGACCAGGTGCTGGTGATGCCGGGTGTCATGCCGGTCGTCGCGCAAAACGCACGCGAGGCCGATGAGCTGTTTGCCGAGCTCAACCGCAACATCGACACCAGACAAGCCTTCACTGTCCTCTCCGAGCGATTGGGCGCCGACATGTCGGTGTATCCGCTCGACGGCCCGATACCCGACCTGCCGCAGACCGAGAACCTCAAGAGCCGCGCAGCGCTGCTGCTGCAGATGGCGCGGCGCGAGAACCTGTCGCTGCGGCAACTCTACTATCGCGTGGCAGCGGCGCGCGGCCATCTGCTGCTGGTCGGAAGCCCGACCGAGATCGCCGATACGCTCGAGCGCTGGTTTCGTGCCGGCGCGACCGGCGGCTTCAACGTCATGCCGCCGTTCTTCCCCGGCCAGTTCGACGCCTTCGTCGACCAGGTCGTGCCATTGTTGCAGGAGCGTGGGCTGCTCCGGACCCGCTATGAAGGCGTGACCTTGCGTGACCGGCTCGGCTTGGCGCGGCCGACCAGATCTTCGGAATCCCACGCAATACCAAGGCCTTAGTGGACCCCACGCCAGCCGGCAAACGATCCACTTCCGGCCTTGCGCCAGGCCATCGGAGTCCTGATATAACCGCTTCGAGGGGTCGGCGTGGGCGGAGCAGTCGCCAACCCGGTCAGATCCGGAAGGAAGCAGCCGTAACGAATTCGCTTCGGGTCATGCCGATCCCTCACCTGTCGTCCGGCGCGCGCCGCTGCCGGCGCAGGCGGCCGGGCGCGACGACCGCCGGGCCTCGCGGGGCCGCGGCGCGTCTCGGGTAGGACGCTCGCCATGCCGGAAGCCAAGGAATCGCTTCCCTATCGGGTCCTCGCCCGCAAATACCGTCCGGTCGATTTCACCACCCTGGTCGGCCAGGAGGCGATGGTGCGCACCCTGCGCAACGCCATCGCGACCGGTCGCATCGCCCATGCCTTCATGCTCACCGGCGTGCGCGGCGTCGGCAAGACCACGACCGCCCGCATCATCGCCCGGGCGCTGAACTGCACCGGCGCCGACGGCAAGGGCGGGCCGACCGTCGACCCCTGCGGCGTCTGCGAGAACTGCAAGGCGATCACCGAGGACCGCCACGTCGACGTGATCGAGATGGACGCGGCATCGCGCACCGGCATCGACGACGTGCGAGAGCTGATCGAGGGCGTGCGCTATCGGCCGGTGTCAGCCCGCTACAAGGTCTACATCATCGACGAAGTGCACATGCTGTCGGAGAAGGCGTTCAACGCCTTGCTCAAGACGCTGGAAGAGCCGCCGCCGCACGTGAAGTTCCTGTTCGCCACCACCGAGATCCGCAAGGTGCCGGTGACGGTGCTGAGCCGCTGCCAGCGCTTCGACCTCAAGCGCGTGCCGCAGCAGGTTCTGATCGACCATTTCGCCAAGATCGCCGTGGCGGAGAAGGTCGAGATTTCGCCCGAGGCGCTGACGCTGCTGGCGCGCGCCGCCGACGGCTCGGTACGCGACGGCCTCAGCATGCTCGACCAGGCGATCGCCCATGGTGGCGGGGTGGTCGATGCCGCCCAGGTGCGCGACATGCTGGGTCTGGCCGACCGCAGCCGCGTGCTCGAGCTCTTCGAGAAGACCATGCGTGGCGATGCGCCCGCCGTCGTGGCGACCTTGGGCGAGATGCATGATTCCGGCGCCGACCCCGTCGTCATCCTGCAGGACCTGCTCGAGTTCACACACTGGGTGACACGCCTCAAAGTGGCACCCGACGCGGCGGCTTCCTCCGCCGACAGCGAGCGTGCCCAGGGGCTCGCCATGGCGGGCAAGCTTTCGATGGCCTCTCTGACCCGCGCCTGGACGCTGCTGCTCAAGGGCTTGCAGGAGACGCTATCGGCGCCCTCGCCGCTGCGCGCCGCCGAAATGGCGTTGATCCGGCTGTGCTATGCCGCCGACCTGCCCTCGCCTTCCGATGCCATCAAGGCCTTGCAGGGTGGTGCCGGCGCGGCAGCGTCGAACGGCGGCGGACCTGCGCCTACGCCACGCGGC
>VGCQ01000407.1 GCA_016870055.1 Alphaproteobacteria bacterium
ACCCGATCGCGCTGCTGATTTCTCGACATCTTGGAAGCATCCATCTTCGGTCCTCTCTCGACAAATGGATGTCCAAGGAAACGGGGGCCAGCTCACCTGGTGCTGGCGCTGCTGTGCGGTCTCGGCGGCGGCAACTGCGCCTCGTCGATGTCCAACATCTCCTTCTTCTTCCCCAAGGCCGAGAAGGGTCATGCGCTGGCGCTCAATGCCGGGCTGGGCAATCTCGGCGTCAGCGTCGTGCAGTTCGTCGTGCCGCTGGTGATCACGGCCGGCGTCTTCGGCTGGCTGGGCGGCGACCCGCAGGTCGCCAAGGAGGCGAGCGGCGCGACCAAGATCTGGCTGCAGAATGCCGGCTTCATCTGGGTGCCGTTCATCGTCGCCGCCGCCTTCGCCGCCTGGTTCGGCATGAACGACATCGCGTCGGCCAAGGCGTCGTTCGCCGAGCAATCGGTGATCTTTCAACGCCGGCACAACTGGATCATGTGCTGGCTCTACACCGGCACGTTCGGTTCGTTCATCGGCTACTCGGCAGGCTTCCCGCTGCTGACCAAGACGCAGTTCCCCGAGGTCAACGCCCTGCAATACGCCTTTCTCGGGCCGCTGGTCGGTGCGGTGTCGCGTTCGTTGACCGGCTGGGTGTCGGATCGCTGGGGCGGCGGGCGCGTCACCTTCTGGGTGTTCGTGGCGATGGCCCTGGGTGCGTTTGGCGTCGTGCACTTCCTCGGCGAGAAGAACTTCACGGGCTTCTTCGCCATGTTCCTGCTGCTGTTCTTCGCCAGCGGCGTCGGCAACGCATCGACCTTCCAGATGATCCCGGCGATCATGCGCAAGGACATGGATCGGCTGATGCCCGCCGGTTCATCCGAGCAACGGCGCGTCCAGGCCGAAAAGGAGTCGGCCGCCATCATCGGCTTCACCTCGGCGATCGGCGCCTACGGCGCGTTCTTCATTCCGAAGAGCTTCGGCTCGTCGATCGCCATGACCGGCAGCGCCGCCCTGGCGCTGTACGGCTTCATCGCCTTCTACGTGAGCTGCATCGTCATCACGTGGTTCTGCTACACGCGCAAAGGCGGCCTGCTGTTCGACATAGAACGCGGCCGCTCGAAGCAGCCCGCCGCGGTCGCGGCTGCACCATGAAAGCCATCGCCATCCGTCGCCAGGGAGCACCGCTGTGTCGCATTTTCTCGATCGCCTGACCTTCTTCAACAAGGTGAGAGAGCCGTTCGCCGACGGTCACGGCGTCACCACGGCCGAGGATCGCGGCTGGGAGGAGGCCTACCGCAAGCGCTGGCAGCACGACAAGGTCGTGCGCTCCACCCATGGCGCCAACTGCACCGGCTCGTGCTCGTGGAAGATCTACGTCAAGGGCGGGATCGTCACCTGGGAGACCCAGCAGACCGACTATCCGCGCACGCGACCCGATCTGCCCAATCACGAGCCGCGCGGTTGCTCGCGCGGTGCCTCGTACAGCTGGTACCTCTACTCGGGCAATCGCGTGAAGTATCCGCTGGCGCGCTCGCGCCTGCTCCGGCTATGGCGCGAGGCGCGGGCCAAGCTGTCGCCGGTCGCGGCCTGGGCGTCGATCGTCGAGAATCCGACGAAGCGCGCCGCCTACACCGCCAAGCGCGGCCATGGCGGCTTCGTGCGCGTCGGCTGGGACGAAGTCACCGAGCTGATCGCGGCGGCCAATGCCTACACGGCCAAGACCTACGGTCCCGACCGCATCCTGGGCTTCTCGCCGATTCCCGCCATGTCGATGGTCTCCTATGCGGCGGGCTCGCGCTACCTGTCGCTGCTGGGGGGCGTCAGCATGTCGTTCTACGACTGGTATTGCGACCTGCCGCCGGCCTCGCCGCAGACCTGGGGCGAGCAAACCGACGTGCCCGAGTCGGCCGACTGGTACAACGCCGGCTTCGTCATCCTGTGGGGCTCCAACGTGCCGCAAACGCGCACGCCCGACGCCCACTTCTACACCGAGGCCCGCTACCGCGGCCTGAAGAGCGCGGTGATCTGCCCCGACTATTCGGAGGCGTCGAAGTTCGGCGACATCTGGTTGTCGGTGAAACAGGGCACCGACTCGGCGCTCGCCATGGCGATGGGCCACGTGATCCTGAAGGAATATCACGTCGATCGCCCGGTGAAGTACTTCCGCGACTATGTCCGGCAGTACACCGACATGCCGATGCTGGTGCGGCTGGCCAAGCGCGGCGGCGCATACGTGCCGGATCGCCTGGTGCGTGCCTCGGATTTCGGCGCGACCCTGGGCGAGGCCAACAATCCGGAATGGAAGACGGTGGCCTACGACGAGAAGTCGGGCGGTCTGGTCGTGCCGCGCGGGTCGATCGGTTTTCGCTGGGGCGAGACGGGCAAGTGGAATCTCGAGGCGGGGGACTCGGCCGGCCGCGATGTCGCCCTCCGGCTGTCGCTTGCCGACGTCAAGGACGATGTCGTCGACGTGAGCTTCCCCTACTTCGGAAACGTCGCGCATGAACACTTCGTCTCGACCGCGCACGACTCGGTGCTGAAGCGTCGCGTGCCGGTCAAACGCCTCGGCCTTGCCGACGGCGAGACCTTGGTCGCCACCGTGCACGACCTGTTCCTCGCCAACTACGGCGTCGACGCCGGCTTGGGCGGCCCCAACGTGGCGAAGTCCTTCGACGACGACGTGCCCTACACGCCGGCGTGGGCCGAGAAGATCACCGGCGTGACGCGCGACAAGATCGTCCAAGTGGCGCGCGAGTTCGCCACCAACGCCGAGAAGACCAACGGCCGCTCGATGGTGATCATCGGCGCGGCGATGAACCACTGGTACCACGCCGACATGAACTATCGCGGCGTGATCAACATGTTGGCGATGTGCGGCTGTGTCGGCCAGTCGGGCGGCGGCTGGGCGCACTATGTCGGGCAGGAGAAGCTGCGCCCGCAGGCGGGCTGGGCGCCACTCGCCTTCGCCCTCGACTGGGGCCGCCCACCACGGCAGCAGAACTCGACCTCGGCCTTCTATGCCCATACCGACCAGTGGCGCTACGAGACCGTCGAACTAGGCGACATCGTCTCGCCGACCGCGCCGCCGGGCGACTGGTCGGGCTCGATCATCGACTACAATGTGCGTGCCGAGCGCATGGGCTGGCTGCCGTCGGCACCGCAGCTTCAGGACAATCCGCTCGGCATCGCGGCCGCGGTCGATAGCAAGGCGGCTACGACCAATGCCGCCGCCGCCAGGAGCGACGGCATCGCCAGACTGCCAGGGAGATCGTAGGCGATGCCCGCGAAGGCCGGGCCCAGGATCTGCCCGAAGCTGAAGGCGGCCGTCATCAGGGCGATGCGGCTGCGTGCATCACCCGTGCCGGTCTCGCGTGCGCCGATCAAGCCGAGCGCGGTCAGGCCCATGAAAGTACCGCCGAGAAACGTCGCGGCCACCAGGGTGCCCAGTGTCTCCAGCCAAAGCACACTGGCGGCCACCCCGGCCGCCTCGACCAGGCTCGCGACGGCGAACGCGCGAAGGACGCCGATGCCACGGGCGAGGGCGCCCCATACGACAACGGAGGGGGCGGCCGCGAGCCCGACCAGCACCCAGACATAGGGCTCGAGATGGCGGATCGCAGCAGAGCCGCGAACGATGTCGACGATGAAGATCGCAGTGATGATGTAGCCGAAGCCAAACAGGAGGTAGGCGATGGCGAGGGCGACGAAGGCGGTCGAGACCACAATCGGGCCGGCCTGGGCCGTGGCAAGTGTGCCTGTGTCGTCGGGCGGCACCAGGGCGGCGACGCCGATCGCGGCGGCGGCGGCGAGCGCCGCGCTGGCCAGCCACATGGTCTGCCAGCCGGCCAGGGTGGAGACGAGAGCCGCTGAGGCGGCGATCCCGGTGCCGACACCGGCGAAATGCACCGCCGACAACCCGCCGCGACCGGTCATCGACAAGCGGTCCAGCGCCAAGGCCGAGCTGAAGACGAGGCAGAAAGCGCTGGCGATGCCGGCGAGAAGGCGCAGCAGCAGAAAGAGGACGAGTGAGGTCGTCGCGGCCATCGCCGCCAGGCAAACGGCGTTCAAGGCCAGCCCACTGAGCAGCCAGGCACGACGCGATCCGGGTAGGCGGACCGCCGCCAGCAAAGCTCCCATGAGATAGCCGACGAAATTCGCCGAGGCGATCAATCCCGCCGCGGTCTTGCTGAGCGACAGCGCCTCGATCATCGGCGGCAGGATCGGCGTGTAGACGAAGCGGCCGATGCCGGCCGCCAT
>VGCQ01000408.1 GCA_016870055.1 Alphaproteobacteria bacterium
GAACGTTCCCTCGGGACGCTGTCTTTTTTGCACGGCTGCTTGTTGAAAACCTAGAAGAGAAAGGCGGATTTGCCATGCAACCACGCATAGCTCGCAGTTTGAAACGAGCGCGGGCGATGCCTGCCGTGTCTCTGCGGACGGGGTGAACCTTGTCGCGAGCAGGCGGCGGCCTTGCTAGAAACGGCGCGGAATTTGCCCTCGAGGAGTAGACATGTCCGTGCGTGCACTCGTGCTGAACCAAGGCGCCGATCGTAAAGTTACCGGAGCCATCACCGACTTGTCCGAAGACAAGCTCCCGGCGGGCGATGTCACCGTCGCCGTCGAGTACTCGACGTTGAACTACAAGGACGGCTTGGTTCTCACCACCGGTGGCGGCTTGGTGAAGACATGGCCGCATGTCGGCGGCATCGATTTCAGCGGCACGATCGAGAGTTCTGCCAATCCCGCCTTCAAGCCCGGCGACAAGGTCGTGTTGAACGGCTGGCGGGTCGGTGAGCTGCATTGGGGCGGCTATGCGACCAAGGCGCGCGTCAAGGCCGACTGGCTGGTCAAGCTGCCGGCCACGATCTCGACCAAGCGCGCCATGGCGATCGGTACGGCAGGCTACACCTCGATGCTTTGCGTCATGGCGTTGGAGAAGCACGGCCTCGAGCCGGCGGCTGGCGAGATCCTGGTCACCGGCGCGGCGGGTGGCGTCGGATCGGTCGCCGTCGCCATCCTGGCCAAGCTCGGCTTCTCCGTCGTCGCCGCCACCGGCCGGCCGCACGAGGCCGACTATCTCAAGGCGCTGGGCGCGGCGACAGTCATCGATCGCAAGGAGCTGACCGAAGCGCCGGACCGACCGCTTTTGTCGGAGCGCTTCGCCGGTGTCGTCGACACGGTGTCGGGCGTGATGCTGGCCCGCGCGCTGGCGCAGGTGAAGTATGGCGGCGCGGCCGCAGTCTGCGGCCTGGCCGGCGGCGCGGCGTTCCCCGGGTCGATCCTGCCGTTCATTCTGCGAAGCGTTGCAATGTACGGCATCGATTCGGTGATGCTGCCCAAGGCGCCGCGCGAAGAGGCCTGGCGACGGCTGGGCCGTGACCTGCCGCTCGATGCGCTCGACCGCACGGCGAGCGAGGCCGGTCTTTCGGACCTCATGGCGCTCGCCCCAAAAATCCTCAAGGGCGACGTACGTGGCCGCGTGGTGGTCGACGTGAGCAAGTGATAAGGTCGGCGCCAATTCGTCGAATGTCAGAGGACTCGCCATGACACCGCCTGCCACCGCGCCCGCCGCCAACAACCTCGAAGCCTTCTTCATGCCGTTCACCGCGAACCGGCAGTTCAAGAAGAATCCGCGGCTGCTGGCCCGCGCCAAGGGTGTGCACTACTGGACGCCGGAGGGTCGCCGGGTGATTGACGGCACGGCCGGCCTGTGGTGCGTCAATGCCGGCCATGGCCGCGAGGAGATCAAGGCCGCGATCGCCCAGCAGCTCGAGGAGATGGACTACGCGCCGTCCTTCCAGATGGGCCATCCCAAGTCGTTCGAACTGGCGGCGCGCCATGCCGCCATGCTGCCGGGCGACCTCGATCACGCCTTCTACTGCAACTCCGGCTCCGAGGCGGTCGACTCCGCGCTCAAGATCGCGCTCGCCTACCAGCGCGCCCGCGGTCAGGGCACGCGCACCCGCCTGATCGGCCGCGAGCGCGGCTATCACGGCGTCGGTTTCGGCGGCATCTCGGTCGGCGGCATGGTCAACAATCGCAAGCAATGGGGCACCATGTTGCCCGGCGTCGACCATCTGCCGCACACCCATCTGCCGGCCAAGAACGCCTTCGCGCGCGGCCTGCCCGAACATGGCGCCGAGCTGGCCGACGAGCTCGAGCGCATCGTCGCCTTGCACGATGCCTCGACCATCGCCGCGGTGATCGTCGAGCCGTGCGCCGGCTCGACCGGCTACCTGCCGCCACCCAAGGGCTACCTGCAGCGGCTGCGCCAGATCTGCGACAAGCACGGCATCCTGCTGATCTTCGACGAGGTCATCACCGGCTTTGGTCGGCTGGGCGCCGCTTTCGCCGCCGAATACTTCAACGTCATCCCCGACCTTATGACCGTGGCCAAGGGCATCAGCAACGCCACCGTGCCGATGGGCGGCGTGTTCGTGCGCAAGCACGTCTATGACGGCCTGATGAACGGTCCCGAGAACGTCATCGAGCTGTTCCACGGCTACACCTACTCGGCCCATCCGCTGGCCTGCGCGGCCGCCTCCGCCGTGCTCGACATCTACAAAGAGGAGGCGCTGTTCCAGCGCGCCGCCGAGCTTTCCAAGTATTGGGAAGACGGCGTGCACTCGCTGAAGGGCCTGCCCGGCGTCATCGACATCCGCAATCTCGGCCTGGCCGCCGGCATCGACATGGAAAGCCGCAAGGACTCCGTCGGCGCGCGCGGCTATGACACCTTCGTCAAGGCCTTCGAGCTCGGCCTGATGGTGCGGCAATCGGCCGACAGCATCGCCATGTCGCCGCCTTTGGTGATCGAGAGAAACCAGATCGACGAGATCGTCGATCTCGCCGGCAAGGCGATCAAGGCAGCCGCCTGATCTGGCGGGACGACGATGTCGGCCGACCTGCTATGCTGCGGCCGTGACGTCGGAATCCGAACTCGCCTTGTTCCTGGGTGAACTGGCGGCGCTGGCGCACTTTGTCATCGCCGGCGCCGTCACCGTCCATGTCCTGCTGCACAAGCGCAATGTCGGCGCGGCGGTATCGTGGATCGGCATCGCCTGGCTGTCGCCGTTCCTCGGCGCGCTGCTCTACGTCACCATGGGCATCAATCGCGTCAAGCGGCGCGCCCAGCGGCTACGACGCGAACGCCTGTCCGGCGCCGCCGGCGATGGCGCGTCGGCGCGCGCCGCCAGCGATCCGCTGACGCCGCTGGAATTCGCCGTCGGCCAGCTGACCGGCCTGCCCAGCACGGCGGGCAACCGCATCGAGATGCTGCGCAGTGGCGACGAGGCTTACCCGCGCATGCTGGCGGCGATCGCCGCCGCCCAGAAGAGCGTCGGGCTGGTGAGCTACATCTTCCGCGCCGACCAGGCCGGCGAAGCCTTTCGCCAGGCCTTGATCCAGGCGCAGCGCCGCGGGGTGGAGGTCCGCGTCCTGATCGACGGCGTCGGCGGTGGCTACTTCTGGTCGGGCACTTACAACCATCTTCACGCCGCCGGCGTGCCGGTCGCCCGCTTTCTGCATTCGTACCTGCCGTGGCGCATGCCGTTCGTGAACCTGCGCAACCATCGCAAGGTGCTGGTCGTCGATGGCCGGCTCGCCTTTACCGGCGGGCTCAACATCGGCGCCGAGAACAGCCGCGCCGACAATCCGCCCTTCGTCGTGCTCGACACCCATTTCCAGCTCGAGGGCCCGATCGTCGAGCAGCTCACCGACGCCTTCGCCGACGACTGGCTGTTCACGACCGGCGAGGAGCTCCTGACGGAGAACTGGTTCCCGCCGCTCGAGAAGGCCGGGCCGGTGGCGGCGCGCGTCGTCACCTCGGGGCCGGACGAGGACATGGAGCGCATCGAGTTCGTGGCGCTGCAGGCGATCTCCTGTGCCCGCCGCTCGGTCCGCATCATGACGCCGTATTTCCTGCCGCCCGAGCCCCTGACGACGGCGCTGGGGCTGGCCGCCATGCGCGGCGTGGCCGTCGACGTCGTCGTGCCCGAACGGTCGAACCACGCCATCCTCGACTGGGCGCGCACCATTCCGCTCAGGCTGCTGATCGAGGCCGGCTGCCGGGTCTGGCTGATGCCGCCGCCGTTCGATCACTCCAAGCTGATGGTGATCGACGAAGCCTGGACGCTGATCGGCAGCGCCAACTGGGATACCAGGAGCTTCCGCCTGAACTTCGAGCTGAACATCGAGCTGCACAATCCGGCGTTCGCAGCCCAAGTCGCCGCGATCGCCTCGTCGACGCAGCCACTGACGCTCGCCGAACTCGATCGCGATCCGCTGCCGATCCGCTTGCGCAACAACGCCGCACGATTGTTGCAGCCGTATCTCTGATGCCGCCAGGCTGAAGCATTGTGCGTTCGGCCGAGTCGAGCTGAACCCATCATGTTCTAGTGTCCTGATTCGGAAGTTTTGATGATCTTGGCCTGAGTGTCAGCGGTTCTGAGTGTTGCAAGGCAGAAGCGCTTGATGGCGGCCAGGATGTCGGAGGCCGACTTGGTCCATCTGAAGGGCTTG
>VGCQ01000409.1 GCA_016870055.1 Alphaproteobacteria bacterium
ATCGTGCCCGATGCCGAGGTGATGGGAGCGGCGCGCGCGCTCGCCTTGGAGGTCGCGGCCAATGCGCCGCTCGCCATCCAGGCCGCCAAGCGCATGATGCGCATGGCCTGGAACGAGCCGTTCAACGAGCACGTCCATCATGTCTTCCTGCAGCTTCTGCCGCTGATGCAGACCGAGGACATGAAGGAGGGCATCAAGGCCTTCCTGGAAAAGCGCGAGCCGACCTTCAAAGGCCGCTGATGCGGTAGAGCGCCAGTGGATTGCTCCAGAACGCCCGATGTGCGAGGTCGGGGCCGAGCGTCTTGTCGACGAGATCGATGTCGGTCGGCGCGAAGGGCCGCTTGGCCCGGGTCGACGGCATGTCGGTGCCGAACACCAGCGCCCCCGGATCGGCACGCGCGATCCGTTCCAGCGCCTTGGCCACGTCCATCTGCAGGCGGCCGAAGCCCGTCGCCTTGACCTTGCAGCCGCTTGCCACCAGCTCGAGCAGCACCGGCAGGCCGGCCTCGGTCATGCCGAGATGATCGACGCTGAGCTGCGGCAGTCGGGCGAGCTTGCCGAGATGGGGCGCCAGCGCCGCGGCGTCGGCGTAGATCTCGGCATGCCAGCCGGCGACGGCGTGGCAGCGCGAGGCGAGGGCCACGATGTCGTCGACGCTGTCGATGCGGCCGCGGAACATGTTGAAGCGCACCGCCCGCACGCCGAGCGCGGCGAGCTTGGCGATCTCGGCGTCGGGATGGTCGTTGGGGATTTGCGTCACGCCGACCCAACCGGCCCCCAGTCGCGGCAGCACATCCGCCAGGTAGCTCTGATCGAAAGCCTGGAAGGAACCGGAGACGATCGCGCCCGCCACGACTCCCAGCGGCTTGGCCTGCGCGAGATAGGTGTCGAGCGGAAAGGCCGGCGGCACGTAACCCTGATTGGCCACGATCGGAAATCGATGATCGATGATGTGGCAGTGACTGTCGAACAGACGGCGCCGGTCGTCGGGCATGTTTCCCCCAAATGGCTTTTCCCACGATATAGTGCGGGCAGAGGACACGCTCATGAAATTCACCTGGTTCCACCTGATGCCCTGGCCGCACATGCCGGACGATTTCCGCCAGAAGCATCGCTCGGTATGGGTCGATCTGCCCAGCCGCATGTACGAGCCCGAGCGCGGCCATGGCATCTATCACGAGTATCTCGATCAGCTGGAGTTCGCCGAGCAGGTCGGCTTCGACGGCATCGGCGTCAACGAACATCACGCCAACGCCTACGGGCTGATGCCGTCGCCCAACATCATGGCGGCGACCTTGACGCGGCGCACGTCGAAGGTGGCGCTGGTCGTGCTCGGCAATTCGATCGCGCTTTACAATCCGCCGCTGCGTGTCGCCGAGGAGTTCGCCATGCTCGACGTGCTGTCGGGCGGCCGGTTGGTCGCGGGCTTCCCGGTCGGCACCTCGATGGACACCAACTATGCCTACGGCACCATTCCGGCACTGACGCGCGAGAAGTACGCCGAGGCGCACGATCTGATCCGCAAGGCGTGGGCGGCCGACGAGCCGTTCGCCTTCAACGGCCGCTACACCAAGCTGCGCTACGTCAATTGCTGGCCCAAGCCGATCCAGCGCCCGGCGCCGCCGATCTTCATTCCCGGCGGCGGCTCGGTCGAGACCTACGATTTCTGCATCGACAACACCTACTCCTATTCCTACCTGAGCTACTCGGGTTACCTGCGGGCCAAGCTTCTGATGGAGGGCTACTGGCAGCGTGTCGCCGAGCGCAAGGTCGACGAGTCGCCCTATCGTGCGGGCTTCGCTCAGGTGATCTGCGTGGCCGACACCGACGCCGAGGCCGAGCGGCTCTACGGTCCGCACGTCAACTACTTCTACAATCGCTGCCTGCACATCTACCCCGGCTTCGCTGACGCGCCGGGCTACCGTACGGTCAAGACCATCCAGACCGGCGCGCTGTCGCAATTCACCCAGGCGGCGGCGCGCAACTACCCCAACATGACCTGGAAGGACCTGACCGAGGGCCGCTACGTGATCGCCGGTTCGCCCGAGACGGTGCGCCAGCAGATGGAGGAGATGATCAAGACGCTGCGCGTCGGCAACGTCTTCTGCCTGCTGCATCTCGGCAATATGCCGGACGACAAGGTGCGCCATTCGACGCGGCTGTTCGCCGAGAAGGTGATGCCGCATTTGCGCAACCTGTGGCCCGACTGGAACAACCACGATGACCGGTTCTGGGTGCATCCGATGAGCGAGCGCCTGGCGTTCAAGGCGGCGGCCGAATGAAGGCGCGTTTCCTTACCCTCGGGCCCACGAAGTCGCGCATCGAGATCGTCGAAGCGGGCAAGGGCCGCGACCTGCTTTTTCTCCACGGCGCCGGCGGCCACATGCGTGACGATCCGTTGATCGCCACCCTGTCGACCAAGTACCGCGTCGTGGCACCCTTGCTGCCGGGTTACGGCCGGTCGACCGGCGAGGACGGGCTGCGCGACATGCTCGACGTCACGCTGCATGCGCTCGACGTGCTGGCCGCGCTCGACCTGAAGAAGCCGATCGTGGTCGGCCATTCCATGGGCGGCATGATCGCGGCGGAAATGGCGGCCGTGGCGCCGAGCGAGGTCGCCAAGCTCTGCCTGCTGGCGCCGGCCGGGTTGTGGCTCGACGAGCATCCCGTTGCCGACATCTTCTCCAAGCTGCCTTACGAGCTGCCGGAGCTTCTGTTCCACGACGGCGAGCTCGGCCGCCGGCTGCTGGCGTCGGGCGGCAACATGGACGATCCCGAATTCCTGAAGCAGTTCCTGGTCATGAATGCGCGGCGCCTCGGCATGGCCGGCAAGATTCTTTTTCCGATCCCCGACCGTGGTTTGGTGCAGCGGCTATATCGCATCACAGCCCGCACGCTGATCGTCTGGGGCGCCGCCGATGCCTTGATCCCGCCCGTCTACGGCCATGCCTTCAAAAAGGCGATTTCCGGATCGAAATTGGTTAAGGTCGCCAAGGCCGGCCACGCGGTGGGGCATGAGAAGCCGGCGGCCGTGCTCGCGGCGATCAGGGATTTTTTCTGAGGGAGACGAGAGAGATGCTGAAGGGTGCAATCTTCGGAGGGCTGACCGGGCTCGTGTTGGCTGGTGCCGCCCATGCCCAGCCGGTCGTCTACACCTGGACCGGCTACGGCGTGAACGTTCTCGGCAGCTCCAAGTGCCCGACCTACAAGATGACGATCGACGTCACGGTCGACGGCGACTCCGTCAAGGGCCGCTTCCAGCAGGAGGGCCGCCCCGAGCGCGGCTTCGAGACCACGCTGGGCAAGAACGGCGCCATCAAGACCGCGGCCGTCGTCGGCGGCGGCAACATGATGGACGTGATCGGCCAGATCAAGGAAGGCGATTCCAATATCCAGCTCTACGGCTACTGCAACTTCGAAGGCAAGCTCACCAAGAAGTAGGCGCGCGACCGCGGCCTGGACGGCGCCGGCGGCGCGCCGAAGGCGTCGATTTGCATCCGCGCAGCCACGGTGTCGATGGTGACCGCCGGGGGCGCCGGTCCGTTCCCAGCCGGTGTTGGCATGCAGGTCTGCGACAGCCGCCGCCCCGGACCGTTGCCTTGATGGCGCACGGCCCGCGGGCCCGAGCCATACGCAGGTCGTATGGCAAAGCCCGCTGCAATGTATTGGCGCGCGGCGCGTCGGCTTGGCAGGATCGCCGCATGGACCCGCTGCTCGTGCCCCTGGTGCGCGATCTGCTCGAATGGATCGACAAAAGCCCGCGCACTTATTCCGAGGTGATGGACGGCTGGCGCACCTCCTGCCCGCGCCTGCCGGTGTGGGAGGAATGCACCGATCGCGGCCTGGTGGCGCGCAATGGCCGGCGGGTCGAGCTTACCGCGCGCGGTCGGACCTTTCTCCAAAGCCGCTGACAATGCGACGGTAGGCGGCCGCCGCTGGTGCGGCTAGAACATGATGGGTTCAGCTGGAATCAGCTGAACCCATCATGCCTGCTGCAACGCGCGACACCGCTGCGCGCGAATGAGATGAGATGGAACCGCGCGCGGTTCCATCTCATCTCATTCCGCTCTAACCTCGATGCCGGCGTCGCAGCGCCTGCCAACCGAGGAGCCAAGGATGAAGACCGCCAAGCTCGTCGCCGTCGTTCTCGCGCTCGCCGCCACGGCCGGCCTCCCCGCGGCGCGCGCCGCCGACGGCTTCGA
>VGCQ01000410.1 GCA_016870055.1 Alphaproteobacteria bacterium
ACCGCGCGACCTCAGCTCGGTTTGACCTAGTAGGTACCGGGGTACTGGCCGCCATCCATCAGTAGGTTCTGGCCCGTGATATAACTTGCATGGGTACTGCATAAAAACGCGCAGGCCGCACCAAACTCCTCAGCCGTACCGAAGCGGCCGGCCGGGTTGGCCCGGGCGCCTGCCTGGAATTCCTCGTCATAGCTCCTGCCGCTTTTGGCGGCGCGGGCCCGGTAGGTGCCGCGCAGGCGGTCGGTGTCGAACGGTCCCGGCAGCAAGCCGTTGATGGTGACGCCGTGGCGCACCGTGACGCGCGCCACGCCGGCAACGAAGCCCGTGAGGCCGCTGCGCGCGCCGTTGCTCAACCCAAGTATGTCGATCGGCGCCTTCACCGAGCTCGAGGTGATGTTCACGATGCGCCCGAAGCCGCGTTTCATCATGCCGTCGACGGTGGCCTTGATGAACTCGATCGGTGTCAGCATGTTGGCATCGATCGCCTTGATCCAGTCGTCGCGATTCCAGTCGCGGAAGTCGCCGGGCGGCGGGCCACCGGCGTTGTTGACGACGATGTCGGGCTCGGGACAGGCCGCGAGCACTTGGCGGCGGCCAGCATCGGTCGTGACGTCGACGGCGATCGGCGTCACCTTCACACCGGTCTTCTTGCGGATCTCCTCGGCGGTAGCGTCGAGCTCGCCCTTGGTGCGGGCATTGATCACCAGATCGACGCCTTCCTGCGCCAGCGCCATCGCACAGCCCTTGCCCAGGCCCTTGCTTGCCGCGCAGACGATCGCCTTGCGGCCCCTGATCCCCATATCCATCGGTTCTCTCCCTAGTTCACGCGCGTCCAGAGTTGCGTCTCGCCGAACATCGGCGAGCCGACATAGCCGCGAAGCCTCAGCTTGCCATCCGGTTGCAGGCTGATGTTGGCACTGTAAACCTTGCCGTTCTCGCCGTTGTAGATTTGCCCGTCCTCGAAGGCATTGGGCTCGGTCGACTTCTTGAAGCCCCAGATCAACGGCATGCCCAGCACCTTGCGACTGCGCAGGGTTGGATCGGTGTTGCGGAAGTCGGTCGCCACCTCCGGCGCAACGACCACACCGTCGGGCCCTCGAGGCTGGATGAGCCCGACGACAAAACCGCAAATCGGCCCGCCCTTGGGATCGGCGCAGGGTTCGATCCGGACCTGCGCCTTGCCCGACGCCGTCAGCCAGGTGCCCAAAACGGAGGGCTGCTGCGCCCAGGATGTCCCGCCAAGCAAGCTTAACGACACAGCCAGCAGAATCCTTCTCATCGCCACCTCGTCACCCCGCCGTTCAGGGCGCTCCGCCCAACTCAGCCAGAACGTCGGCCGCCAGGCGGCGATCGATCTCCCGCCGTTCGGCCAGGGCCTTGCGGTCGAGCGCGGCGACGACCCGCCTGGCCGATTCGGCCGAGCGCTCCATATGCGCCACCAGATAGTGCACGACGCCCGCACCGGCGTGCAATTGCCGATCGGCAAGCTGCTTCAAGATGATCGAGCCTAACAGCTCGTCGTCGGGCGACGCAACGGCGACCGCCGGCGCCGCGCGCAAACGCGACGCGAGGTCGGGCAAGTCGATCTGCCAGTGCGCCGGCAACGATGCGGCCACCAGCAGCAAGTGTCGGCGATGCTCACGGGCAAGGTTATAGAGATGGAACAACGCGCGCTCCGCCGCCTGGTCGGCGTCTTCGATCACGACCGCTGGCGCCTTGGCCAACATCTCGGACAAGTCGGCGATGCTCATGCCTTCGAGCGATCTTCCCTCGACGATCGTTGCGCCCGCCCGCGCCGCCCAGATGCGGGCGAGATGAGTCTTGCCACAGCCGGTGGGCCCGCCCACGGCCAGAGCCGGCGCCGGCCAGTCCGGCCAGCGATCGATCCATGCCAAAGCCTCGCGGTTGCCCGGCGCGACGACGAAGTCCTCTCGGGCATAAGTCGGCGGCGGCAGCGCGAGGTCGAAGGTGAGCTGATCCGCCATCGCTCAGCCCGAACCGGCACCGCGATAGAGGTCGCTGTCGCGGTAACGATCGAGCAGGTGGCGAACGAGCACGCCAACCACCGCCGCGACCGGCACGGCGATCAGTATGCCGACAAAGCCCAGCAACGAGCCGCCGGCCAGCAGGGCGAACATGATCCAGACCGGATGCAGCCCGACACGGTCGCCGACCAGCTTCGGCGACAGCACGTTGCCTTCCATCATTTGGCCGAACAGGAAGACCGCGGCGACCTTGGCGACGCCCATCCAGTCGGGCGGGAATTGCGCCAACGCCATGCCGAGCGCCATGACCGCACCGACGAACGTGCCGACGAACGGAATGAAGGAGATCGCTCCGGCGATCAGGCCGATGATCAGACCGAACTGCAGCCCAACCAGGGAAAGACCGATGGCATAGATGCTGCCGAGCGATATGCAAACCAGGGCCTGGCCGCGCAGGTAGCCGGCGATGGCGGCGTTGGACTGATGCGCCAGTCGCCGGATCGTGTCGGCGTGATCGAGCGGCAGGGCGCCGTCGATCGCCGCCAGCACCTTCTCCCAGTCGCGCAGCAAGTAGAAGGCGACCACCGGCGTGAGGAAGAGAAGACCGAGCAGGTTGAACAGCGCAATGCCGCGTTGCGCGACCTGGCCGGCGACGCTGCCGACCAGCGACAAGGCCTGCCCGGCCCGCTGCGCGACCTCGGACTGCAATTCCTGCAGGCTGAGTTCCGGCAGGCCCAGGCGATCGCGCAGCGGCTCGACCAGCGGCTGGATACGCATGGCGGCCTTGACCGTGTAGTCGGGCGCGTTCTCGACCAGCGACTGGATTTGGCTGAACAGCGGCGGCAACACCGCCATGACCGCGCCGATCGCGACCAGGGCTGCGACGATCGTGACGGACGTCGTGGCCAACGTGCGCGACAGGCCGAGCCGCTGCAGGCGGCCAACGACGGGATCCAGGAAATACGCGACCGCGACGCCGACCACGAATGGCAGCAGAATGTCGTTCAGCAACCACAGCGCCAGCACGAAGCCGGCACCGACGGCCAGCCAGAACCGCCACCGGATAGACCGGCCCGCCCCTGCCGCCATCTCAGCCCCCGCCCCGGCGGGCCATCACCGCGCCTGCAGGCGCCATTTGTCGGCTTCCTTGTCGAGCCTCAGACCGGCCAAGGCCAGCGTACGCTGCAGCTCGTCCGTGGTGCCAAAATACTCGAGCCGTAGATCGGCGCGGTCGGATTCGAGGTTGCGGACGACCACCGCCTTGACAGCCGGGATGCCGCCCAGACGCTGACGAATCTGCACCCAGTCGCCAAGGGCACGGATCGGCACATAGACGTCGATGGCATCCTGCGAATCGCGGCGCACCACGGCAAGCCCGCGCCATTGCTCGTCAAGCCGTGCATGGACCTTCTTGGCAGCATCGGCAAGCTGGCCGGCATCGGGGATCGTCGTTCTTGGAATCTCGCTGCGCGCGCCGGTTTGCGCGTCATAGCGCAAACCGCCGACCGTGAGCGGGCCTGCATCCTTGTCACCTTCGACCACGGCGACGATGATGGTCGGCGCGCGGTAGCGTTCGTTGAGCCTCGCCAGCGCCGACACGTCGCCGACATAAAGCTCCTCGGCCGTAACCGCGTTCTGGTCGAGCTGATCGCCGCGGATCACCGTCACCGGTACCGCCGAACCCGACGTGTCGAGCGCCCACCAAGCCTCGCGCCAGGCGTTGCGGTCATCGAGCGGTTCGATGCCGCTCTTGCCCTTCCATAGCGGAATGACCAAGGCCGGTCGGGTCACCGTCTCAGAGATCTTGACGCCGGCGCCGCCCAGCCAAGCCTTCACCGGGTCGGGTTGGAACACGACATTCAAGGTCGCGATGTAGCGGCCAGGCGCCGACCGCTCCCGGACGAACTCGACGGCATGGACCATGCCTTCGAGCCCGGCATCGTTCGGCATCGACACACGGCTGCGATCCTCCGGGGCGACCAGGCGATCGACCAAAGTCCTAACGGCTTTCCGCCGTGCCTCGGCGATACCCTGCTGGCGGGCCTGCACGGCGTCGGCGGCTGTCACGTCGACGTCGACGCCGGTCACCGTGTAGCTGTTGCTGCTCTGGGCCAAGGCGACCTGGCCCAAAGCGACAGCCACCAGCACGGCAACAATGATCGGGGAAAACCTGCGGACGGGCGGCATTGCGGGAGTCCGGTTTTTGGCTATGTTC
>VGCQ01000411.1 GCA_016870055.1 Alphaproteobacteria bacterium
TGCCGGCTGGACGGGAATTCTCAATCTGGTCATCGGGCTATCGGTCGTGCTCGGCATCTTCAATCTGCTGCCGGTGCCGATGCTCGATGGCGGTCATCTTGCGATGTACCTCTACGAGGCGATCCGCGGCAAACCACTTAGCCTTCAAGCCCAAGAACTCGGTTTGAAGGTCGGGTTTACGCTGGTGATCGGGCTCGCCTTGATCGCGACCTTCAACGACATCCGGCACCTGGTGCGCCTGTTCACGTGACAGGTTCACGCGACGTGCTGGAACGATGAAGCAGCACGGTTTTCACAGAATTGTTCCAGCGGACAAAACGGTGGCGAATGGCGGTGCGACGGTCTATGAAAGTCCGTTCCTGAAACTGGCCGGCAGGTCTGGAAGGTGCCGGGGGTGAGTTTGACCATTCGTTGGGCTGTCTGGGCCGTTGTTGCGGTTCTGGTTTTCGCGGCGACGGCGCATGCCCAGCGCGGTCCGGGGCCGGCCGCTGCCGGCGGAGTGATCACGTCGGTCCAAATCCAGGGCAACGTTCGCGCCGAGCCTGAATCCATCCGCTCGCACCTGCAGCTCAAGGAAGGCCAGCCGTTCGATCCGGCCGCCGCCGACCGTTCGCTCAAGGCGTTGTTCGGTACGGGCTTGTTCTCCGACGTCGTGATCGAGATGCAGGGCTCGACCCTGGTCGTGAAGGTCATCGAGAACCCGATCATCAATCGCGTGGCTTTCGAAGGAAACCGCAAGATCGAAGACGACAAGCTGCGTGACGAGATCCAGTCCCGACCACGCCAGGTCTTCACCCGCGCCCGCGTCCAGGCGGACGTCGAGCGTATCCTGACCATCTATCGGCGCAGTGGCCGCTACAACGCCTCGGTCGAGCCGAAGATCATCAAGCTCGAGCAAGGTCGCGTCGATCTCGTATTCGAGATCAACGAAGGCGACGTGACCACCGTCCAGCGCATCAGCTTCGTCGGTAACGAGGCGTTCAGTGACGGCACGCTGCGCGAAAAGATCCGGACCAGCGAAAGCGCCTGGTATCGCTTTCTGTCGTCGGCAGACCGCTATGATCCCGACCGTCTCAACCTCGATCGCGAGCTGCTGCGCAAGTTCTACCTCTCGGAAGGCTACGCCGACTTCCGTGTCGTTTCGGCGGTAGCCGAGCTTGCCCCCGACCGGGAAGGATTCTTCATCACCTTCACCATCAGCGAGGGTGTCCGCTACAAGTTCGGCACCGTCGAGGTCTCGACGCGTTTCCAGGGCCTCGATGTCGATGTCCTGCAGAGCTATCTGACGATGTCGTCGGGCGAGTGGTACGATGCCGACGAGGTCGAGAAGTCCGTGACCGCCCTGACCGATCTCGTGGGCTCGCTCGGCTACGCCTTTGTCGAGGTTCGGCCCAACATCCGCCGCAACAAGGATACGCTCACCATCGACGTGACCTTCGACGTGCAGGAAGGCCCACGCGTTTACGTCGAGCGCATAAATATTTCGGGCAACACCCGAACGCTCGACAAGGTGATCCGGCGCGAATTTCGGCTGGCCGAAGGCGACGCCTTCAGCACGGCCAAGGTGCGGCGCAGCCAGCAGCGCCTGCGCAATCTGGGCTTCTTCGAGAAGGTCGATATCTCGGCGTCGCCGGGCTCGGCGCCGGACCGCACCAACATCGAGGTCGAGGTGGTGGAGCAGAGCACCGGCGACATCTCGTTTGGCGCCGGCTATTCCACGACGTCGGGCATCCTGGGCGACATTGGGATCAAGGAGCGCAATCTCTTGGGCAAGGGCCAGGAGCTTCGGTTCGGCATCTCGGTCGGCACCTTGAGCACGTTGATCGACTTGAGCTTCACCGAGCCTTACTTCCTGGATCGGCCGATGTCGGCAGGCATCGACGTGTTCCGAACCTCCAACGACCGCCAGCAGGTCGCCTCATATAGCGACCGCAGCATCGGTTTCGCGCTCCGCGCCGGCTGGGCTTACAGCGAGCACACGCGGCAGACCGTGCGCTATACGCTGCGCCAGACCGATATCTTCAACGTCCAGCCCTGGGCTTCGACCGTCGTCCAGGCGAACGCCGGCACGTCGGTCGTCTCGGAAGTCGGCGAGACGATTGCCTGGGACACCCGTGACACACGCCTCAATACGACCAAAGGCTTCTTGCTTCGCAACTCGATGGCGGTGGCCGGCTTGATCGGCACCGAGCAGTACTATCGAACGACGGCCGACGCCGTCTACTATCAGAGCCTGTTCGAAGATGTCATCATTTCCGTCGGCGGCTCGGCTGGACTGGTGGTGCCCTACAACAACTCGTCGCTTCGCTTGAACAACCTGTTTTTCATCGGTGGCGACACGCTGCGCGGCTTCCGGGTCGGCGGCATCGGGCCCCGCGACTCGGTCACCACCGACGCGCTGGGCGGCACGTACTTCTACACCGGCACGACCGAGTTGAGTTTCCCACTGGGCTTGCCGAAAGAGATCGGTCTTCTCGGCAAGGCCTTCATGGACGTGGGATCGCTGTGGGGGCTGGGCGGGCCGGCTGTCTACAGCAGTACCGTTCTTACGAGCACCACGATGCGGGTGTCGACCGGGCTAGGCATCCAATGGGTGTCCCCCTTCGGGCCGATCCGTATTGACTATGCCTTCCCGCTCGTTCAGGACCCCTGGGACAAGACCGAAAACATTCGCTTTGGCTTCGGCACACGTTTCTGAGGGGACAGCGCCGACATGAACATGCAGAACGACAAGACGAGCGTCTCCGAGCCGACCGCCACAGCGGTCGATATCCGTCGCATCCTGCAAATGATTCCGCATCGGTATCCCATGCTGATGGTCGACCGGGTCACCGAGATGCACCTCGATCACAGCGCCGTCGGAATCAAGAATGTCAGCATCAACGAGCCATTCTTCCAGGGCCACTTCCCGTCCGAACCGGTGATGCCCGGCGTGCTGATCGTCGAAGCGATGGCGCAGACGGCGGCCGTGCTGGTCGTGGCGACTTTCGGATCGGAGTCGGAGGGCAAGCTCGTCTATTTCATGTCGATCGATGGCGTTCGCTTCCGGCGGCCCGTCATGCCCGGTGACCGTCTCGAGCTACATGTCCAGAAGGTGCAGAGCAGGGCCAATGTCTGGAAGTTTTCCGGCAAGGCCATCGTCGAAGGCAAGGTCGCGGCGGAAGCTACCTTCGCGGCGATGATCCGCGACCGTTAGGAGAGGGGACGATGCCCGATACGGCAACCAACTATCGCATGCTGCACACCATGATCAGGGTGCACGACCTGGACAGGTCGTTGGCTTTCTACACCGGCCCGATGGGCATGAAGCTGCTGCGCAAGCGCGATGTGCCGGAAGGCAAGTACAGCCTCGCCTTCGTGGGCTACGGCGACGAAAAGGAGCATTGCGTCGTCGAGCTGACCTACAATTGGGGCCAGGAAAAGCCCTATGAGATCGGCACCGGTTTTGGCCACCTGGCGGTCGGTGTACCCGACGTGGCCGGGGTTTGCGCACAAGTGACGAAGGCCGGCGGCAAGGTTACCCGCGCGCCGGGCCCCGTGAAATTCGGCACCACCGTGATTGCCTTCGTCGAAGATCCCGACGGTTACAAGATCGAGCTGATCGAACGAAAGTAGGCTGCCAGCGAGTCGAGCCTAGATGATCGGCTGCTCGTCAAGCCAGCTGCGAGCCTGGCGCGGCGTCCCGAACAGCTTGATTGGCCGCTCCGCAGAGGCCAGCACTCCCAGCAAGCGGGCATAGACTACCGTTTGCTCGGCATTCGCGACCACAGCGAGAGCGCCGATCTTTGTGTTGTCATGGAGGGAGCGGATTCTGGCGCAGACCGTGAGCAGTTCGTCGGGGCTCATCGTGGAACTTCCGGTCCGGCCGTCGAACAGCTTGCGATAGGTCGTGGCATTGGCCCCGGCCATTGGATCGAGCAAGGCTGTGGCCTCGCTGTACGACACGCCGCCCTCAGCGACGGCGGTGAACAGGCGCGCTTTCGAGTCGATTATCCAGTGCAGAGGCATCAGGCGGTCATTCCGAGGCCAGAAGTAACTAAATCGTGAGGCGATCGGAGTCCATGCACTGCGGCCACTAGTTCTGCAGAGCGCGTTAGTGCTCGGTGCCTGCAACAGGCTGTTCACGGCGAGATTGGTCCACAGCCGGCTACGTTAAGGTAACGTCATGCCCTCGGACGTCCGCGCCGCACGCCCCGCCT
>VGCQ01000412.1 GCA_016870055.1 Alphaproteobacteria bacterium
TTGATGCCGGCCAGTTCCTTGATACCGGCGAGATCGACCACGTCGCTCGGTCGGGCCAGCCGTTGCTTGAGGGTCGGAATCAGGGTCATGCCGCCCGACATCACCCGGGCTTCGCTTTTGCCCTTGAGCAGGTTGACGGCGTCGCCGAGCAACTTCGGCCGATGGTATGCGAAATCGTACATCTGAAGATCCTCCCCTTACTCGGCCGCTTTGCGCGCCGCGCCGCTGATCGCCTGCCAGACATTCAACGGCGTGGCGGGCATCGGCACGTGCGAGACGCCAAGTGGCGCCAGCGCGTCGTGGACGGCATTCATGACGGCGGCGGGCGCGGCGATCGCACCGGCCTCGCCGCATCCTTTCACGCCCAGCGGATTGTGCGGGCAAGGCGTGACCTTGTAGCCGAGCTTGAACGACGGCACGTCGTCGGCGCGCGGCATGGTGTAGTCCATGTACGAGCCGCTGAGCAGCTGGCCCGTCTCCCGGTCATAGACGGCGTTCTCCAGCAGCGCCTGGCCGACGCCCTGGACGATACCGCCATGGACCTGCCCTTCGACGATCATCGGATTGACGATGTTGCCGAAATCGTCGACGGCGGTGAAGTTCACGATCTCGACTTCGCCAGTATCGGGATCGATCTCGACCTCGCAAATCTGCGTGCCAGCCGGGTAGACGAAGTTCGCCGGATCGTAGAAGGCGTTCTCGTCCATGCCGGGCTCGACCTCGGCGATCGGATAGTTGTGCGGCACGTAGGCGGCGAAGACGGCCTGGCCGAGCGGCACCGCCTTGTCGGTGCCGGCGACCTTGAAGGTGCCGTTCTCGAACACGACGTCGGCGACCGACGCCTCCATGAGATGGGCGGCGATCTTCTTGCCCTTGGCGATGACCTTGTCGGCGGCCTTCATGATGGCCGAGCCGCCGACGGCGAGCGAGCGGCTGCCGTAGCTGCCCATGCCGAACGGCGTGGTCGCGGTGTCGCCATGAACGACCTCGATGTTCTCGATCGGCACGCCGAGCTTGTCGGACACGATCTGGGCGAAGGTCGTCTCGTGGCCTTGGCCGTGGCTGTGCGAGCCGGTCAGGATCTGGACGTTGCCCGTCGGATTGAACCTGATCTGCGCCGACTCCCATTGGCCGACGCCGCCGCCCAACTGGCCGATCACCTGCGACGGCGCCAACCCGCAGGCCTCGATATAGGACGAGAAGCCGATGCCGCGCAGCTTGCCGCGCGACTTGGCTTCGGCGCGACGTGCCTCGAAGCCATTGTAGTCGGCGATCTTGATCGCCTCGTCGATGATCGGCGGGTAGTTACCGGAATCGTACTGCAGCGCCACCGGCGTCTGGTACGGGAAAACGCTGGCCGGGATGAAGTTCTTCCGGCGCAGCTCGGCCGGATCGACCTTCAGCTCCTTGGCGGCCTTGCTGACGATGCTCTCGATGACGTAAGTCGCCTCGGGCCGCCCGGCGCCGCGATAGGCGTCGACCGGCGCGGTATGCGTCAGTGCCGCCTTCACATTGGCGTAGATCAGCGGCGTGGTGTACTGGCCGGCCAGCAGCGTGGCGTACAGATAGGTCGGCACCGCGGTGGCGAAGGTCGAGAGGTAGGCGCCCATGTTGGCGATGGTCTCGACCCTGAGCGCCAGGAACTTGCCGTCCTTGTCGAGCGCCAGCTCGGCATGGGTGACATGGTCGCGGCCGTGCGCGTCGGTCTGGAACGACTCGCTGCGTTCGGCCGTCCACTTGATCGGCCGACCGACCCGGCTCGCCGCCCAGGTCAGCATCGTCTCTTCGTTGTAGCAGAAGATCTTGCTGCCGAAGCCGCCTCCGACATCGGGCGCGATGACGCGCAGCTTGTGCTCGGGGATGCCGAGCACGAACGCCGACAGGATCAGGCGCAGCACGTGCGGGTTCTGCGACGTCGACCAGAGCGTATAGTTACCGGTGCCCTTGTCGTACTCCGCCGCCGCAGCGCGCGGCTCCATGGCATTGGGGATCAACCGATTGTTGACGATGTCGATCTTGGTGACATGCGCCGCCTTGGCGAAGGCTGCGTCGACATCGGCCTTCACGCCGATCTCCCAGTCGTAGATCAGGTTGCCCGGCGCTTCGGCATGGACTTCCGCCACGCCCTTGTCGAGAGCGCGCGCGAGGTCGACGTTGGCCGGCTTGACGTCGTAGTCGACCTTGATCGCCTCGGCGGCGTCCTTGGCTTCGTCTTGGCTGTTGGCCACCACCATGGCCACGGTGTCGCCGACATAGCGTACGGTGTCGGCCGCCATCACCGGGTGCGGCGGCGCCTTGTGCGGGTTGCCGTGCTTGTCCTTGACCACCCAGCCGCAGATCAGGCTGCCGACCTTGGCGTCGGCCACATCCTTGCCGGTGAAGATGGCGACCACGCCGGGCATCTTCGCCGCGGCCGAGGTGTCGATGCTCTTGATCTTGGCATGGGCGTGCGGCGAGCGCAGGAAATGCGCGTGGGTCGCACGGGCGAGCGGCAGATCGTCGACATAACGCCCGTTGCCGGTGAGGAAACGCTGGTCTTCCTTCCGCTTGACCCGAGCGCCGATTCCGGTTTGCGCGGTCATGGCTACACCCCCGCTGCTTTCATGGCCGGCGCGGCGGCCAGGATGGCTTTGACGATGTTGTGGTAGCCGGTGCAGCGGCAGAGGTTGCCCTCGAGCTCGCGGCGCACCGTCGCTTCGTCGAGCTGGTAGTTGTGGCGCTTCACCATGTCGATGGCGCTCATCACCATGCCCGGCGTGCAGAAGCCGCACTGCAACGCGTGGTTCTCGCGGAACGCCTCCTGCATCGGATGCAGCTTGTCGGCGCTCTCGGCCAAACCTTCGATGGTCGTGACCTTGGCGCCTTCAGCTTGGACCGCGAGCATGGTGCAGGACTTCACCGACTTGCCGTCGACATGGACGACGCAGGCACCGCACTGGCTGGTATCGCAGCCGACATGGGTGCCGGTCATGCCGAGATGCTCGCGCAGGAACTGAACCAACAGCGTGCGCGCCTCGACCTTGCCGGAAACGGCCTTGCCGTTCACGGTCATGGCGACGGAAATTGTCATTCCTCTTCTCCCTCACGTTGTTGGTTGCTGCGCGGGGGCGCCGACGCGCTCCCACATATGTTGAAGCAACTCTCGCAAGCCGTTCAGCCGCCGGTCAAGCGAATTGCGGATGATCGACAGCCGGTATCAGGCGTGTCAGCGGCTGGCCAGGAATACCAGGATCAGGACGGCCGCTCCGACGCCTATGATCAGCCAGTGCCGGTAGCCTCGCTGTGCAGACGCGGGCGGCGGCGGTGCTGAAACCGGGGCGATCGGTTGCGGCGGGGTCGTGGCCGGCGGCGGCCCCCCCACCATGTCGGCGAACTTGCCGAAGAACTCGTCGGCGAGCTTCTTTGCCGTACCGTCGATCAAGCGTGCGCCGACCTGCGCGATCTTGCCGCCGACCTGGGCATCGACGGTGTAGTTCAGCACGGTATCGCCGCCGTCCTCGCGCAGCGTGACGACCGCGCCGCCCTTGGCGAAGCCAGCGGCGCCACCCTGTCCTTCGCCGGAAATCTTGTAGCCGTTGGGCGGATCGATATCCGACAGCGTCACCTTGCCGGCGAACGCTGCGCTGACCGGCCCGATGCGCATGCGCACCTTGGCCTTCATTTCGGTGTCCGAGGTCTTCTCCAGCGACTCGCAACCCGGGATGCAGGCCTGCAGCACGGCGGTGTCGTTCAACGCCGCGAAAACCTTCTCGCGTGATGCTGAGATCCTGTACTCGCCCTTGATTTCCATCTGACAACTCCCGGCAGGCCGTCGGCGCCTACCACTTGCTGGTATAGGAGTCCGGTGGCGGTTCGGCCAGAGGTTCGCGCAGCGACACGTAGATCGTCGCGAGGTAAGGCACCGCCATCAGCAGCGCCAGTGCGGCGAACCAGTTGGCCTGGGTATTCCAGAACAGCGTGCCGATCACCCACCGACCGCCGTCCACTGCGACGATGCCGCCGGATCCGCCATCGTGCAGCTTGATCGCGCCTTCGGTCATCACCAGCACGATCGCCCAGAAGATCAGCAGGGCCGCCAGCACGATCTCCGGCAGGATGGGCGAGAAACGACTGTAGGAGCGGTCCATACGGACGAAGCCCTTGCTGCCGTCGTAGCCCAGGAGGCGGCCAAACGAGAGGGCCTTG
>VGCQ01000413.1 GCA_016870055.1 Alphaproteobacteria bacterium
GCCCGCGCGAGCGCATGCCCGAGCTGCCGCAGCTCGAAGTCGGTTTGGTGCCGCCAGCCCAGCGCTACGTCTCGAAGAAATGGCAGGATTGCAACTGGGTGCAGAGCCTGGAAGGCGGCATCGACACCGCGCATTTCTCCTTCCTCCATGCCGTGTTGACCAAGGATGAGAAGGAAGCGCTGGCAATCTACAGTCGCTCGGCCGCGCTCGGCGACCAATCCTCGCCCGACGATCGTGTGCGCTGGATTCGCAACGACCCACGTCCCAAATTCAGCATCATCGGCCACGATGCTGGCTTGGCGATCGGCGGCGCACGCAAGACCGACAGCACAGACCTTTACTGGCGCATCGCCCAGTTCCTGATGCCCAACCACGCCTTCGCGCCGGCGGCAATGCCGGGCGAGGTCTATTACGGCCAGGCATGGGTGCCGGTGAGCGACACCACCTGCTGGATCTACACTTACAGCTGGCGACCCGACCGACCCTTCACCAACGCCGAACGCACCCAGTTCGCCGGCGGCTTCGGGGTGCATGCCCAAGTCGGTGACGACTACGTGCCGCTGCGCAGCCAGCGCAACGACTACCTGGTCGACCGCAAGGCCCAGAAGCACACCAGCTTCACCGGCATCACCGGGGTCAGCGAGCAGGACGCCGCCATCCAGGACAGCCAAGGCGCGATCCAGGATCGCACGCGTGAGCACCTCGGCCCGACCGACCTCGGCATCGTCGAGTTCCGCAAGCTGGTGATGGGTGCGGCCCGTGCCCTGAACGAAGGCCAGGAACCGAAATCGACACAGGCAGCGAACAAATATGCCGTCCGCTCCGGCGCCTGGATCGCCGCGCCCGACAAGGATCTCGCGACGGTGATGACCGAGCGTTTCGGCCATCGGCACGGCTATGTCGGAAAGGAGCACGGGCTTGGAGAATAGTTAGACCGATCGCGCGCCCTGTTTTATCGTCGCGACGATAGTTCGAGACTTGGGGAGAGTCACTGTGACCGTCAAAATCTATGGGCCAACCGCCTCACGCGCCGTACGGGCGCTCTGGATCGTGCATGAGCTCGGCATTCCGTTCGAGCATGTGCCGGTGGAGATGAAGGATCTGAAGGGTGCCGACTACCTGAAGGTCAATCCCAACGGCAAGGTGCCGGCCATGGTCGACGGCGACTTCAAGCTGTTCGAGTCGATGGCGATCAACCTCTACCTCGCCGCCAAGCACGGCAAGGGCGGCTTCTTCCCGGCCAGCCTCGAGGATCAGGCGCTCTGCTACCAGTGGAGCTTCTGGGGAATGACCGAGGTCGAGAAGCCCTTGCTCACCATTCTGATGGACATGTTCATGACGCCGCCCGACAAGCGCAAGCCCGAGGCGGTGGCCGAAGCGCAGCAGGCCCTACCCCGGCCGTTCGGCGTGCTGAACGGCATCCTGCAGGGGCGCGAGTACCTGGTCGGGTCGAGCTTCACCGTGGCCGACCTCAACCTCGCCTCGATCTGCAGCTGGGCCAAGCCGATCAAGTACGACTTCTCGCCCTTCCCCAATGTCAGCGCTTGGCTCGACCGCTGCCTGTCACGGCCAGCTTTCAAGGCGGCGCGCGCCACCAAGTAGGGCGAGATTATTCAGCGGGCGCCGGCACAGGCTGTGCGGCGTCCGCCTCGGCCGCCCGCTCACCGCCCGGCAACAGCAGCGCCACCAGGGTGATGGCCACGGCCAGTCCCGCCAAGCTGAGGAACAGCCACTCGAGACTGCCGGTCGCTTCGCGCACCCAGGCGATCAACAGGATCGCCAGCGGGCTCGCCCCCAGGGCAACGACGAACTTGGCGCCAAAGCCCAGCCCGTGATAGCGGCTCGGCGTGTAGCGGGCGATCAGGATGTTCTCGATCGGACCGGTGGCCGAGCTCAACACCGCCGAAAGGATGGCGCCGAGCAGCGCGACGTAACCGTTGCCCATGGCCAGCGCGACCATGGCGACGACCTGTAGCGCCGAGGCGACGATGTAGGTCGGCTTCAGCGGATAGCGGTCGATGACGGTGCGTCCCATGACATATTGGGCGATCCCCGACACGACATAGATCATTGACGTCGCCAGCCCGACCCACAGCACGACCTGGGTGGCAACGCCCCACGACGACAACAGTGCCCGCAGGCTCGCGATGTCGGCGGCCAAGCGCGTTTCGAACACCAGCGCCGCACCGAACATCACCGCCGCCCAAATGACTCCTTCGAGCGCCATGGTGACGGTCAACACGGAGAAGACGCGCCAAAACGCCCGCCTGCCCGTCCGTAGCCCGGCCGTGTTCGGCATCGGCCGGTCGCCGACCTCGCCGCTGCGGATTTGCCAGGCCAGCACAGCGCCCACGACAAGGCAGATAACGCCGGGAATGATGAACGCCGCCCGCCATGAGGCCAGCGTGATCAGAACGCCGGGCACGATGCCGTAGAGTGCCAGGCCGGCGCTGCCCCACAGGCCGTTGACACCCATGGCATGGCCCTGCTCGCGGGCGGTACGGATGATCCAGCCGATGCCGACCGAATGATAGATCGCGCCGAACACACCCAGGCCGCAGAGTGCCAGCATCAACGCAAAAGTATCGCCCTTGGCCACCAAGCCGCAGGCGATCGAGGACAGGCCGAGGCCAGCAAACATCACCACCATCATGAGCGGCGCGCCGAAACGGTCCGACGCCCAGCCGGCCGGCAGCGACATGACGCCGAGCAGGATGGCCGACGGCGCATAGAGTTCGAGCAATCGCTCGGCCGGCAAGTCCCAGGCGACAGCGAGCGTCAGCACGATGACTGCATAGAAGGCGGTCATCATGTGCATGAGTGCATGGCCGATCGACGAAAAGATCAGCACGCGCTTGCCCATGGCAACGGTCTCGGTGGCGGAGACGATCGTCATGCCGCCTGTATCGACCTCCTATCGGCCCGGCGCAAGCCGGCTTGCGGCATCGCTGCCATTCGCGCTAAAGCCCCCTTTGCTGCGGGCCGCCCGCCCGCGGCATCCGGTCGGGGCGTAGCGCAGTCTGGTAGCGCATCAGTCTGGGGGACTGGGGGTCGTCGGTTCAAATCCGGCCGCCCCGACCATCTTCCTCCCCTTCCATCGAAGACGTCGCCATGAACACCCGGCGAGCGCTCGCCTTCATCTTCTGCACGGTGTCGCTCGACGTCCTGGCGTTGGGCATCATGATCCCCGTCCTGCCGACCCTGGTGCTCGAATTCATGCAAGGCGACACGGCGGGCGCCGCCGTGATGTTCGGCCTGTTCGCCACCGTCTGGGGGCTGATGCAGTTCCTATGCTCGCCGCTGCTGGGCTGCCTGTCGGACCGCTGGGGCCGCCGGCCGGTGATCCTGATCTCCTGCCTGGGGCTCGGCCTCGACTACATTTTCATGGCGCTGGCGCCAACTCTGACATTGCTGCTGATCGGGCGGATCGTCTCGGGCATCACTGCCGCCACGATCAGCACCGCCATGGCCTACATCGCGGATGTCACTGCCGCGGAGGAGCGTGCCAAGTCGTTCGGCCTGATCGGCATGGCATTCGGCCTGGGTTTCGTGCTCGGGCCCGCGCTTGGCGGAGCGCTGGGCGGGATCGATCCGCGCCTGCCCTTCTGGCTCTCGGCGGCGGCCTGTTTGGTCAACGCCGCGTTCGGCTGGTTCGTCCTGCCCGAATCGCTGCCACCCGAGCGCCGCATGGCCTTCGATTGGAAGCGTGCGAATCCGATTGGTGCCTTGAAGCTGCTGCTGTCGCATCGACAGCTGACCGGCCTTGCAGCCATCGACTTCATCGTCAACGTCGCCCATCAGGTGTTGCCGTCGGTATTCGTGCTCTACGTCGCCTATCGCTACGGTTGGAATGAGACCACGGTCGGTCTCGCCTTGGCCTTCGTCGGGATCAGCGCCGCCGTGGTCCAGGGCGTGCTGGTCGGCCCCGCCGTGGCCAAGCTCGGGACGCGACGAGCGATGATCGGTGGCCTGCTGTTCGGCGGCCTCGGCATGGTGATCTACGGTTTGGCGCCGACCGGCGCGTGGTTCCTGATCGGTGTGCCGGTGATGGCCAAGTGGGGCGTCGTTGGGCCCTCCATCCAGGACATGATGAGCCGGCGCGTGAGCGCATCGGAGCAGGGCCAGCTCCAGGGCGCCAACAATTCCTCGCGCAGCATCACAGGGCTGATCGGACCCGCTCT
>VGCQ01000414.1 GCA_016870055.1 Alphaproteobacteria bacterium
CACCGCGCTGCCGGGCACGCAGTTCATGGTCGATATAGGCACCGCGATCGCCGACATGTGGACCAAGGTCGGCGTCAAGGTGACGCTGAAGCACTACGAATGGGGCTCGTTCGCGCCGATGGAGCGCGGCGACCAGGCGGGACTGATCGGCTGGGCCTCGATGTATCGCACCGCCGGCCGGCCCGACGCGCCGTGGCGCTACGACGGCGCCTTCTCGCCCGAAAGCACGCAGCGCCTGCTGGGCGACAAGGACAATTGCGGCGAGACGTGCCAGGAGTACGTCAAGACCTACCGTGCCTTGATCGCCGAGCTCGACAGGACCAAGCGCACCGCGTTGACCGACCGCATGGTCGAGATCACGTCCAACAGCTGGACCGTCGTGCCGATCCTCGAAGGCATGGGCTACTACGCGATCAACACGCGGCGGGTCGGCCAGTTCGAGGCGATCCCCGGCCGCCACGAGCTGGGCGACGTGTTCGAGCGCATCCCGCGGCCCGAGCAGAAGCCCTGGAAGAAGTGAGAAGCCGCGCAGCATGAAGCGCTACATCGCGCGCCGCCTGCTGCAGGGCGTCGTCCTGCTGTTCATGGTGGCGACGATCGTGTTCTTCCTCGGCCGGCTGACCGGCAATCCGGTCGACCTCATGCTGCCCGAGGACGCGACGGCCGAGGATCGCGCCAACCTCACCCAGACGCTGGGACTGGACGGCCCGCTCGGCGAGCAGTTCCTGATCTTCGCCGGCAAGGCGCTGCACGGCGATCTCGGCAACTCGATCCGCATGAAGCAGCCGGCGGTCGACGCCTTCTTCGACCGGCTGCCCAACACGCTGGTGCTGATTCCCTGGGCGCTGCTGCTCGGCATGGTGCTCGGTATACCGCTCGGCGTGGTCGCCGCCCTCAACCGCGGCGGCCTGCTCGATCGGGCCGCCGGCACCATCGCCGTCCTGGGGGTCGCCATGCCGAGCTTCTGGCTCGGCATCCTGTTGATCTTCGTGTTCAGCGTCGAGCTGGGCTGGCTGCCGTCGAGCCGCATGGGCGGGCCGGCGCACTACGTGCTGCCGGTGATCACCCTCGGCACCTTCCTGGTTGCCGGCTTCATGCGCATCACGCGCTCGGCCATGCTGGAGGTGATGGAAAGCGAGTTCGTCAAGCTCGCGCGCATCAAGGGCCTGAGCGAGACCGCCGTCATCTGGAAGCACTGCCTGCGCAACGCCCTGATCCCGGTGCTCACCCTGTGGGGCGTGTTCGTGAGCAACCTGATCACCGGCGCCATCGTCACCGAGACGGTGTTCGCCTGGCCGGGCATCGGCCGGCTGACCTACGAAGCGGTGATCTACCGCGACTTTCCGCTGCTGCAGGCGGTGATCATCCTGAAATCGATCCTGATCCTGGTCATCAATCTCGGCGTCGACATTCTCTATGCCTATGTCGATCCGCGGATACGGTTGGCCTGAGCCGTGGCCATCGCCGACCGTCCGTCACCCACCGCCGAGCAGCCGCGCCGCGCGCTGTGGCGCGCGTTGTTGTGGCCGAGCCGCGAGGCGTCACCTCGCCGAACGGCGCGCGTGCCGTGGGTGCCGATCGCCATCATCGCGACGATCGTGGTCATGGCGCTGTTCGCGCCGCTGCTGGCGCCGCAGTCACCGATCGACCAGACCTTGCGTGACAAGCTTCTGCCGCCGGCCTGGATGGCGGGCGGCAGCGACAAGTACCTGCTCGGCACCGACGCCTTCGGCCGCGACATCCTGAGTCGCCTGATCTACGGCGCGCGCGTCAGCCTGCTGGTCGCCGTGCTCGCGCTGACCGCGGGCGGCGGCGTGGGCCTCATGATCGGCATCACCGCGGGCTATGTCGGCGGGGCGGTCGACAACGTCCTGATGCGCCTGGTCGACGCCGCCTTCACCTTTCCGGCGATCCTGTTCGCGCTGCTGCTCGCCGTCACCATGGGGCAGGGGCTCGGCACGCTGGTCATCGCCATCAGCCTCCTGTTGTGGGCGAGCTTCGCGCGGGTCATCCGCGGCGAGGTGCTGGCCTTGCGGCAGCGCGACTTCGTGGCGCTCGCCAAGGTGCGCGGCTGCTCGACCTTGCGCATCATGCTGACCCACATCCTGCCCAACGTGCTCAACACCTTCATGGTGCTGGTGACGCTCAACATCGGTGTGGTGATCATCGCCGAGGCCTCGCTCTCCTTCCTCGGCGCCGGCATCCCGCCGCCGACCCCGACCTGGGGCCTGATGGTCTCCGAGGGCCGCGGTCGCATCGCCGACGCCTGGTGGGTGGCACTGATCCCGGGCATCGCCATCACGCTTTTGGTGCTGTCAGTCAACCTGTTCGGCGACTGGCTGCGCGATCGCCTCGATCCCCGGCTGCGCCAGCTATGAGCGACGCCATCCTCGAGGTCCGCGACCTGCATACACACTTTTTCCTGCGTCGCGGCGTGGTGAAGGCGGTCGATGGCGTGAGCTTCACGCTGAAGCGCGGCGAGGTCCTGGGTCTGGTGGGCGAGTCGGGCTGCGGCAAGAGCCTGACGGCGCTGTCGGTGATGCGCCTGCTGCCCAAGGGCGGGGCGCGCACCCTGAAGGGCGAGGTGTTGCTCGACGGCGAGGACCTGCTCGAGCGCACGCCGGCCGAGATGCGCGAGATTCGCGGGCGGCGGCTGTCGATGGTGCTGCAGGATCCGCAGACGTCGCTCAATCCGGTGTTCACGGTGGGCGACCAGTTGCGCGAGGCGATCGAGCGCCGCCGCCAGGGTGCCTCGCTGTCGGAGATCATGAAGGAAGCGGTGGCGGCGCTGCGTCGGGTCGAGATCGCCGCCCCCGAGCAGCGCATCGGCCAGTACCCCCACCAAATGAGCGGCGGCATGAAGCAGCGCGTCGTCGGCGCCATCGCCATCAGCGGCGAGCCGCAGGTGCTGATCGCCGACGAGCCGACCACGGCGCTCGATGTCACCATCCAGTTGCAATACCTGAAGCTCCTGAAGCGTCTACAGGCCGAGAACGGCATGGCGATCCTTTTCATCACCCACGATTTCGGCGTGGTCGGCCGTATGTGCGATCGCGTGGCGGTAATGTATGCCGGCCGCATCGTCGAATGCGGGCCGGTGAAGCGGATCTTCGAGGCGCCGGCGCATCCCTATACGCGTGCGCTGATCGCCTCGGTGCCCAAGATGGCGGGTTCCGCCGGTCGGCTCGCCACCATCGAGGGCCAGCCGCCGTCGCTGATGGATTTGCCGATGGGCTGCCGCTTTGCCGCGCGCTGTCCCGAGGTCGAGCAGCGCTGCCTGGACGCCTATCCCGGCACGGTGCGGGTCGGCGACGAGCACACCGCCGACTGCTGGAAGGTCGCCGCAGGGTGAACGTTCGCCGGTCCATCCTTGTAAAGTTGCCCGTCAGCCTGCACTCTCGCCCACTGGCAGCCGCCCGGTGTCGGGTGGTGCCCCGTCCGCGTACCGCAAGAACATGACGTAGGGAGGATTCGATGAGAGCTTCACGGTTTTCCGTTGCTGCTGTCGCTGTGACGGCTTTGCTCGCCAGCGCGGGCGCCGCCGACGCCCAGCAGAACATCCGTACCGCGACCTCGTGGCCGGGCGGCATTCATCTCGAGCAATTCGCACAGGGCTTCGCCAAGCAGGTCGACTCGCTCACCGGCGGCAAGGTCAAGTTCCAGATTTTCCCGGCCGGCACCATCGGCAGCCCGCTCAAGATCACCGAGTCGGTGCAGAAGAAGGTGGCGCCGGCCGGCCATACCTGGCCCGGCTACGATTGGGGTCTCGACAAGACGGCGGCGGTGTTCGGCGGCTATGTCGGATCGCCGCCGGCCGAGGCGCTGCTGCACTGGATCTATGTCGGCGGCGGCCTCGAGCTGTGGCGCGAATGGCGCATGGAGAAGTTCAACGTCGTGGCGCTGCCGTGCGGTTCGCACTCCGACGAGATCCACATGCACTCGCGCAAGCCGGTCCGCACGCTCGACGACCTGAAGGGTCTCAAGCTCAGGACGTCCGGCGCGTGGGCCGAGATCGCCAACAGCCTCGGCGCCTCGACCGTCATCCTGCCGGGTGGCGAGGTCTATCCGGCGCTCGAGCGCGGCGTCGTCGACGCCATCGAATGGGCGACCCCCGGCATCAACATGCCGCTGGGCTTCCACAAGGTCGCCAAGTACGCGATCCTGCCCGGCGTGCATCA
>VGCQ01000415.1 GCA_016870055.1 Alphaproteobacteria bacterium
GTGTGCAGGCGTCGCGCACCGATATTCTCAACCGTTTCGTTGATTTCCGCCGACAGACGGGCCAGCTCGTCGATGGCGTCCTGCTTGAATTCCAGCTCGACCTTCTCAGTGCCGAGCAGCGCCTTGTACTGCTTGACCAGGCTCGCCTCCGGTTCGGTCAGGATGCGGCGAAAGTCCTCCTGATCGAGCGAGGCCAGGCTGACGCGGATCGGCAGGCGGCCCTGCAGCTCGGGCAGCATGTCCGACGGCTTGGCCAGGTGGAAGGCGCCGGAGCAGATGAACAGCACATGGTCGGTCTTCACCGGCCCGTGCTTGGTGTTGACCGTGGTGCCTTCGATCAACGGCAGGAGATCGCGCTGCACGCCCTCGCGGCTCACGTCGCCGCCGCCGCGAAACTCGCTGCGCGCTGTGATCTTGTCGATCTCGTCGATGAACACGATGCCGTTCTGCTCGACCGCGTCGCGCGCCTCGCGCACGACCTTCTCCTGGTCGAGAAGCTTGTCGCTCTCCTCGCGCATCAGCGTGTCGTACGACTCGGCCACCGTCATCTTGCGCTTCTTGGTGCGACCGCCGAACGCCTTGCCCAGCATGTCGCCGATATTGATCATGCCGACCGAGGCGCCGGGTTGACCGGGCACCTCGAATTGCATGGGTGGGCCCGCATCGGCGACCTCGACCTCGATCTGCCGATCGGCCAGTTCGCCGTCGCGCAGCTTGTGGCGAAAGCGCAGCCGCGTTTCCTCGCTGGCATTGGGTCCGCACAGGGCGTCGAGCACGCGATCCTCGGCGGCGAGCTCGGCCTTGGCGCGCACGTCCTTGCGCAGCCGCTCACGCGTCATGTCGATCGCCGCTTCCATGAGATCGCGTGCAATCTGCTCGACGTCGCGGCCGACGTAGCCGACTTCGGTAAACTTGGTGGCCTCGACCTTGAGGAACGGCGCGTTGGCAAGCTTGGCGAGCCGACGGGCGATCTCGGTCTTGCCGCAGCCGGTCGGACCGATCATCAGAATGTTCTTGGGCAACACCTCTTCACGCAGCGCCTCGGGCAACTGCAGGCGGCGCCAGCGGTTGCGCAGCGCCACGGCGACGGCGCGCTTGGCGTCCTGCTGACCGACGATGTGCTTGTCGAGCTCGGAGACGATCTCGCGCGGGGAAAAGTCGTTGCTCATTGAAATCAGAGTTTCTCGATGACCAGATTGTGGTTGGTGTAGACGCAAATATCGGCGGCGATGTCCATCGCCTTGCGTGCGATCGCTTCGGCATCCAAGCCGTCGATATCGATCAGCGCCCGCGCCGCCGCCAACGCATAGTTGCCGCCCGAGCCGATGGAGATGATGCCGCCCTCGGGCTCCAGCACATCGCCCGCACCCGACAGCAGCAACGAAACGTCCTTGTCGGCCACCGCCATCATCGCCTCCAGGCGGCGGAGATAGCGGTCGGTGCGCCAGTCCTTGGCCAGCTCGATACAGGCACGCAGGAGCTGGCCGGGATGGCGCTCGAGCTTGGCTTCGAGCCGCTCGAAAAGGGTGAAGGCGTCGGCCGTCGAGCCGGCGAAACCCGCGAGGATCTGGCCGTTGCCCAACCGCCGCACCTTCCTGGCGTTGCCCTTGACGATGGTCTGCCCCATCGACACTTGGCCATCGCCCGCCATCACCACTTGGCCCGCCTTGCGGACCGACAGGATGGTGGTGGCATGCCAGCCCGGCGAGGGCGAATTTTCCGAAGAGGACATCCGCCGTAAATAGTGATTTGCAGCGCTAAATCAATCGCCGCCTGCTCCGTCCGCTGACACACCGTGGGCGCGATCGTAGGCGACGTAGCCCTCTTCGACGGCCGGCACGATGTCCAGCACCTCGAAGTAGGGATGCGAAAAGAACGGCGTGTCGCGCAGGCCGTCGATCAGGAAGGTGTAGGCCTTGAGATCGGTGGTCTCGAATACCGCGATGTCGGTGCAGCGGCCGGAAAAGGCCTCGGCGTCGTAGAAGCGCATGGTGACGGCCGGATAGCGGGCAAACACCGGCCGGACTTGCTCGGCCAGGAAGCGCTGGCGCTCGGCGCGGCCGAGCTTCAGCCAGTCGGCGGCGCTGCGGAGCATCATGAAAAAGGTATGGCGTTGGGACATCGGACCTCCGTTGACGATTCGGCAGTAATGCGAGTAATTACTCGCAATGGCTACTCGCGTTGCCCGCACCCGGCTGCGCTTGCGCAAAATCCCGCGCCAACAGCGTTCGGCGCACATGGTCGAGACGATCGTCGAAGCGGCGGCTCGCATTCTGGAAACACGCGGGCTTGCCGGCTTCAACACCAATGCCGTGGCGGAGCGGGCCGGGGTCAGCATCGGCTCGCTCTACCAGTACTTCCCGAGCAAAGAGGCGCTGATCGCCGCCTTGAGCGATCGCGAACGGAAGCGCCTGGTCGCCGGTATCGCCGAGACTTACCGGCAAGCGGCCGCGCCGGACCTCGTCAGCGCCCTGCGCCCGCTGGTGCGGGCGGCGATCCGCCAGCAACTCGCACGGCCGGCTCTGGCGCGGGCACTCGATTTCGAGGAGCAGCGCCTGGTCCTGAACGAGGCCGACCGTCGCACGACGCAGGACATCGCCGGCGTCGTGATGGCGTTGCTCGGCCGGCACCGACGCCAGGTTGCCGTGCACGATCTCGAGGAGGCGGCGCTCGACCTGATCGCCATCGCTCGGGCCCTGATCGATGGCGCCGCCAGCCGCGGCCATGTCGAGCCGGCCGGCCTCGAAAGCCGCATCATGCGGGCGGTGCTGGGCTATCTCACGGGCCGTGCTAACGTCGCGGCATGAGTGAACAAGCTTCCGTCATCGTGATCGGTGCCGGCATCGTCGGCACCGCCATCGCCCGCACCCTGCAACGCGAGGGCCGCGCCGTCACCTTGATCGACAGCGGCGAGCCCGGTCGCGCCACGTCCTTTGGCAATGCGGGTTTCATCGCCATCGACCATGTCCTGCCGCTTGCCCGTCCCTCGACCTTGAGGCGCGTGCCGCAGATGCTGATGGACCGTGACGGGCCGTTGACGCTCCATCCCGCCAGTCTGCCTTCGCTGGTGCCGTGGATGGCGCGGTTCGCGCTCGCCGCCTACAGCCAGGCCGAGGTCAAGAAGGGCGTCGATTCGTTCGGCGTGCTGACGGCCGAAGCCAACATCGCCTGGAAGGCCGAGATTCAGGCCTCGGGCCTCGGCGAGCTGTTCAAGACCAGGGGGGCACTCTACGTCTACGAAAGCGAGGCATCGTTCGCTGCCGGCGAAGAGGAACGCGCGCTGCAGAAGGCCAAGGGCACGGTCTTCGAGATCGTCGACGGCAAGCGCGCCCGCGAGCTGGCGCCGGGCTTGAGCGAGCGCATCGTGCGCGGCGTGCACTATTCGCACGGCATGCACACCATCGACCCCTACCGCGTGGTTGCGACCCTAGCCGAGCGCTTCGTCGCAGACGGCGGTCCTTTGCTGCGCAGCCGAGTGCGCGGCTTCGGCCGGGATGGCCGGCGCGTGACCTCGGTCGAGACGACCGATCGCAGCCTGCCGGCCGAGGCGGTGGTGATCGCCGCCGGCCGCGCCTCGGGCGAGCTGACACGGCTTCTGGGCTTCAACGCGCCGCTGGTCGCCGAACGCGGCTATCACGTCATGCTGGCGCCCGACAATGTGCGCTTCGACCTGCCCGTCAGCCCGGCCGAGCGCGGCTTCTTCATCACACCCATGGCCGAAGGCCTGCGGCTTGCCGGCACTGTCGAGTTGGCCGCGCCACATCAACCGCCGTCCTGGCATCGCGCCGACCTGCTGGTACGTCACCTCAAGGACGTCTTCCCAGGCGTCGGCGGCGGCGAGCTCAGTCGCTGGATCGGTGAGCGTCCTACCTTGCCCGACTTCCGGCCGGCGATCGGCCGCGCGCCGCGGCTCGCCAACGTCTACTGCGGCTACGGCCATCAGCATGTCGGGCTCACCCTCGCCACCGCGACCGGCCGCCTGATCGCCCGGCAAATGGCGGGCGAGGAATTGCCAGAGCCGCTGCGCGCCTGCGATCCTGGCCGGTTCGGCTAGAGCGTCGCGCGTGAAATAGGAATCGAAGGGGGATTCCCAAGGAATCGGAAATCTGATTCAAGATGCTAGCTGGGCAGTGGAGGCCAGCATGGATGGGAAAGCCCTATTCGATTGACCTTCG
>VGCQ01000416.1 GCA_016870055.1 Alphaproteobacteria bacterium
GCTCGCTCTCCGATGCTGGCTTCACCGCAACGATCGTTCCGGTCGTCGCGCAACCCGCACGGAGATCGTCATGTTCCTTCGCTCAATCGTTGTTTCGACCCTGGTCGCGGCCGGCCTTGGCCTTTCCGCGCCCGCCTATGCCGGCGAATGCCCGGCCGACAAAGTCAAGACCGACGCCGTCAAGCCGGTGAATCACGGCCCCAAGGGCGTCACCGACAAGGTGCTGGCCACCATCGACCTCTCCAAGGAGAAGGTCGCGATCGCCAAGCATTTGATGCGCGTCCGTCGCCTCGAGATCCAGCCCGGCGGCGTCGTGCCCTGGCACAGCCACGCCGAGCGGCCGGCGCTGATCTACGTCGTGTCGGGCGAGATCGTCGAGCATGCCTCCAACTGCGCCGTGCCGATCGTGCACAAGGCGGGCGAAGTGGCGCGCGAGACGCACGTCACGTCGCATTGGTGGCAGAACACCGGCAAGGCGCCGGTGACGCTCCTGTCGTTCGACATCGCGGGCGATCCCAACGACCACCACATGTAAGTCGCGCCGGCCTGTCGGAGAACGAACCATGTCGGGTGCCCTGCGCGCGATCACGATCGGCGTCACCGCCTTCTCGACCCTCGTCGATCTGTTCGCGACGCAGGCCATCCTGCCGTCGCTCACCGCCGCCTACGGCGTGACGCCGGCGGCGATGGGCTTCGCCGTCAATGCCTGCACCATCGGCATGGCCGCCGGCGGCCTTGCCGTCGCTTTGTTCGGCAGCCGGATCGATCGCCGGCGCGGCATTCTGCTCAGCCTCGGGCTGCTCGCCGTGCCGACCGCGCTGCTGGCGACCATGCCCGACCTGCCGCTGTTCGCTCTGTTGCGCGTCGGCCAGGGCCTCTGCATGTCGGCCGCCTTTGCGCTGACGCTCGCCTATCTCGGCGAGCACACCAGCGCCGCCGACACTGCCGGCGCGTTCGCCGCCTACATCACCGGCAACGTCGCGTCCAACCTGGTCGGCCGCCTGCTGGCCGCCGGCCTGGTCGATCATTTCGGCCTTGCCGCCAATTTCTGGGTGTTCGCCGCCCTCAATCTCGCGGGCGCTGTTTTGGTGTGGTTCAGCGTCGAACGCGCCCCGCCGATGGTTCAGATGGATCGGCGGTATGCCTCGCCGTTCGACAGTTGGCTCGCCCACCTCGCCGACCCGGCGCTGCGAGCCGCCTTCGCCATCGGCTTCCTGATCCTGTTCGCCTTCATCGGCACCTTCACCTTCGTGAATTTCGTGCTCGTCCGGCCGCCGTACGGCGTCGGCATGATGATGCTGGGCGCGGTTTACTTCGTCTTCCTGCCGGCCGTGGCGACGACGCCGTTGGCCGGCCGCATCGTCGCCCGGGTCGGCACTCGGCCGGCTCTGTGGGGGTCGTTCCTGGTGGCCGGCGCCGGCTTGCCGCTGATGCTGAGCGAGAGCCTGGCGTGGCTGCTGGTCGGCCTTGCCCTGGTCGCCGCCGGCACCTTCTTCGCCCAGGCCACCGCCACCGGCTTCGTCGGGCGCGCCGCCACGATCGATCGTGGCGCGGCGAGCGGCATCTACCTCGCAAGCTACTTCCTGGGCGGGCTGGTCGGCAGCGCCGTGCTCGGCCCCGTCTTCGATCGTTTCGGCTGGACGGCGTGCGTCGCCGGTATCGGCCTCTCGCTCGCGCTCGGCGCCGTGCTCGCAGCCCGGCTCACCCTGCGTGTCCCCGCGGCTGCAGCGCCCGCGCTTGCCTCGATGCGCTGATCGATCGTCCCCAACCAAGGAGAGTCCCATGTTCAATTGTCTTGCCCAAACCTGCTCGGCGGCGCTGCTGGCGTTCGCTTTGTTCGTGTCGTCGACCACACCCGGCGCCGCCGAAGGCATCAAGCCGACGGCGTCGGGCATCATCGCCGTCAAGAGCGCCCATGGCGTCGAGGAGACCGTCGACCGCCTCAAGAAGGACATCGCCGCCAAGGGCATCACCTTCTTCCAGGAAATCGACCAGCAGGCGTTGGCGGCCAAGGCCGGCATCGCGCTCGGCCCGTCGACCCTGCTGATCTTCGGCAACCCGCCGCTCGGCACGCAGTTCATCGCGGCCAACCCGCAGGCCGGTCTCGACTGGCCGGTGCGCATGCTGGTCTATCGCGACGCCGCCGGCGCCGTGTGGATCGCCTACAGCGACTTCGACTGGATCCCCAAGCGGCACGGCATCACCACGCGCGATGCGCAGTTCCACATGGCGTCCGAGGTCGCTGCCTCGATCGCCGCGAGTGCCCAGAAACGCTGATTGCCCGCGTTCGTCGAACAAGCGTAAGGGTGTGTCCCATGGTCAAACGTCTCGCCGACATGCCCGAAGCCGAAGCGCAGCATCTGCGCCGGCTGGAGTGCCCCACTTACGACGACACGCCGGCGCTGGACGGTCCGCCGCTCGGCGCCAGGCGTGTCGCCATCGTCTCGACGGCGGGCTTGCATCGCCGCGGCGATCGGCCGTTCCGCCCGGGCGACGGCAGCTATCGGATCATCCCGGCCGACACGCCGGCGGCCGATCTGGTGATGAGCCACATCTCGGTCAATTTCGACCGGACGGGTTTTCAGCAGGATCTCAACGTCGTCTTTCCGATCGACCGATTGCGCGAGCTGGTGGCCGACCGCGTCGTCGGCTCGATGGCGTCGGTCCACTACTCGTTCATGGGCGCCTTTCCGCCGGCGGCGGCGCAGCCGCACGCCGAGCACCTTGCGGGGCTGCTCGAGGCCGACAAGGTCGACGCCGCGCTGCTCGTGCCGGTTTGACCCGCCTGCACGCGCGCCGTGGGCGCGCTGGGTCATTTCCTCGAGCGACGAGGCATCCCGACCACCGGCATCAGCCTGGTGCGCGAACATACCGAGCGGGTCCGGCCGCCGCGCGCCTTGTGGGTGACGTTCGAGCTTGGGCGGCCGATGGGCGTGCCCGACGATCCGCCGTTCCAGCGTCGCGTCGTTCGCGCCGCCCTCGACCTGCTGGCGCGCACCGACGGACCGCTGATCGCCGACTATCCCGAACATGTCGAAAGCCCGGCCGACTTCTCCGGCTGGGCCTGCCCGATCAGCCTTGCGCCGGCCGACATCTCGTCGATCGATGCCGAGATCGATCGTCTCGCGGTCTGGCACGACCGCGCCGCCGCCCGGCACGGCCGCACCACCGTCGGCGTCTCCGGCCTCGACATGGCGGCGGCGGGCAGGCTGGTCGCGCAGGCGCTCGATGGCGCCCTGCCGCCCGCCCAGGCGCTGAAGGAGGCGGTCGACGATCTCCGCGCCTACTACCTCGAGGCGGCGTCGGCCTTCCCCGATCCGGGATCGCCGGCGGCGCGCAAGCAATGGTTCTGGGACGAGACGCGGCTTGCCCGCGCGCTCCTGGCGCTGCAGCCCAAGCTCGCGGCCAGCGACGATCCGCAGCACAAGATCCTGGCCAACCTGACGCTCATCCCGGCCGCCGAACGGCACCGCCTGGGGTGATGCCCCTTGGGGTGGTCCAGGACGCAAGTTCGTTTGGACCGACCGAAGAAGATCGGATGGCGAGGAGGTGGCGCGCGGTCGAAGCGAGCCGTGCTAGCACTGCCAGCAAAATACCACCCATAGTATCGATGCGGTGAAAGCCGACGAGGTAGACCCCCTCCGTGAGCCCAAAAAATCGCAATAAAAGAACTCCGCTTGTCGGCATCGTCGGCCAATAACAATTGTCATTGAAAAAGCGCGAGCCCGCACCACGTTCTGCGAGACCGTCGCTCTTTCTCATCGTTCATCCGCTTCGACGCCGCGGCTGGCCGCCGCGATCGATGCGGCGCGTCGATGGGCGGGCGAGGCGGCGCGAACCCCGCGCAGACGACGTTGCCGACCGGACCGCGCGTCAATGCGAGCCCGGTCCGGTGATCAGCCGCGCGCCCGACTGGAAGGTGACGTACGACCACAGCCAGTCGAGCATCACGACCAGGCGGTTCCTGAAGCCGATCAGGAACGAGACATGGACGGCGCTCCACAGCAGCCAGGCCACGGTGCCGTGGAGCTTGATCCAGCCGAGATCGGCCACGGCGGCGCGGCGGCCGATCGTGGCCATGGTGCCCCAGCTCCGATAGCGGAACGGTCCCGGCGTTTTCTTGCCGGCGATCAGGGCGCGCAAGCGCCGGGC
>VGCQ01000417.1 GCA_016870055.1 Alphaproteobacteria bacterium
GCCTGCTCGGCTCCAAGCGCAAGGAGAAGGAGGAGACCGGCAGCGGTGTCGCCGTCAACGCCTATCTGTGGCGAGCGTCGCTCGACACCATCAACTTCATTCCGCTGGTCTCGGCCGATCCGTTCGGCGGCGTCATCATCACCGACTGGTACACGCCGTCGGAGACACCGAACGAGCGCCTGAAAGTCCAGGTCACCATCCTCGACCGCGAATTGCGGGCCGACGGCGTGCGCGTCTCGGTCTTCAGACAGACCACCGCCCCACGCGGCGGCAACTGGGTCGATGCCCAGGTCGAACCGCGCACCAATATCGACATCGAGAACGCCATCCTTACCCGGGCGCGGCAGCTTCGCATCGCCGGCGGCTCCTGACGTTCGACCGCAACGCTTGACGATCGGGGCCGCAGCGGGCATCCGCTGCGGCCCCGGTCTTTTCTGGGCTAGATTTGCTTTTTTGGGATCGAACCGTGTCCTCGACGCCAGCGCGTTACAATTTTCGCGAGACCGAAGCCAAGTGGCAGAAGATCTGGAGCGAGCGCCAGACCTTCCGCGCCGCCATGGATCGCGCCCGGCCGAAGTACTACGTGCTGGAAATGTTCCCCTATCCGTCGGGGCGCATCCATATGGGCCATGTCCGCAACTACACGCAAGGCGACGTGATCGCCCGCTACAAGCGCGCCCGCGGCTTCAATGTGCTGCATCCCATGGGCTGGGACGCGTTCGGCCTGCCGGCCGAGAACGCGGCAATGGAGAAGAAGGTCCATCCCAAGAAATGGACCTACGAGAACATCGCCGCCATGAAAGCCCAGCTCAAGTCGATGGGCCTGTCGCTCGACTGGAGCCGCGAGGTCGCGACCTGCGATCCGACCTACTACCGCCACCAGCAGAAGATGTTCCTCGACTTCTGGAAGGCGGGGCTCGCCTACCGCAAGGAGGCGTGGGTCAACTGGGATCCCGTCGACAACACGGTGCTGGCCAACGAGCAGGTGATCGAGGGCAAGGGCTGGCGCACCGGCGCCGTGGTCGAGCGGCGCAAGCTCACGCAGTGGAACCTCAAGATCACCCACTTCGCCGACGAACTGCTGGAGCGCCTCGACACCTTGGAGCGCTGGCCCGAGAAAGTCCGCCTGATGCAGGCCAATTGGATCGGCAAGAGCCGCGGCGCGCGCGTCTTCTGGTCGTTGACCGACGCGTCGGGTGTCGCCCCTCAGCGCAAAGATTGGGGCAGGCTGGAAATCTTCACCACGCGGCCCGACACGCTCTACGGCGCCTCGTTCATGGCGCTGTCGGCCGAGCATCCGCTGGTCGCCGAGCTGGCGGCGGGTGATCCCGGCCTGCAGCGCTTCGTCGCCGAATGCCGCAAGACCGGCACGGCGGCGGCCGAGCTCGAGACCGCCGAGAAGCAGGGCTACAAGCTGCCGCTGCTCGCCCGCCATCCCCTGATGCCGGGCAAGACGGTGCCGGTCTATGCCGCCAATTTCGTGCTGATGGAGTACGGCACCGGCGCGATCTTCGGCTGCCCCGGCCACGACGAGCGCGACCACGAGTTCGCCACCAAGTACGGCCTGCCGATCATCCCGGTGGTGATGCCGGCCGACGCCGACGCCAAGAGTTTCAGCGTCGCTCAGGCGGCATTCATCGAGGACGGCATCATCATCAACTCCGACTTCCTGAACGGACTCGCGGTCGAGGACGCCAAGGGCAAGGTGATCGCGCGCCTCGAAGAGATGGGCGTCGGCAAAGGCACGACGCAGTACCGGCTGCGCGACTGGCTGGTCTCGCGCCAGCGTTATTGGGGCTGCCCGATTCCGGCCATCCATTGCGAGAGCTGCGGTGTCGTGCCGGTGCCGGAGAAGGATCTGCCGGTCGAGCTGCCCGACGATGTCGACTTCGACAAGCCGGGCAATCCGCTCGACCGCCATCCGACCTGGAAGCATGTCGCCTGCCCGACCTGTGCCAAGCCGGCGCGGCGCGAGACCGACACCTTCGACACCTTCATCGATTCGAGCTGGTATTTCGATCGCTTCACCTCTCCCGGGGTTGCGACGGCGCCGTTCGACCGCGAGGAAAATCACTACTGGATGCCGGTCGACCAGTATATCGGCGGCGTCGAGCACGCGATCCTGCACCTGCTTTATTCGCGCTTCTGGACGCGGGCGATGCGCGAGGTCCAAATGACCAGCCGCGACGAGCCGTTCGACGGGCTGTTCACCCAGGGCATGGTCTGCCACGAGACCTATCGCTCGGCCGACGGCGCGTGGCTCACGCCCGAGGAGATCGAGCGCACCGCCGGCGGCAAGGTGGTGCGGCTGTCGGACAAGGGTCCGGTCGAGGTCGGCCGCTCCGAGAAGATGTCCAAGTCGAAGAAGAACGTCGTCGATCCCGACCAGATCATCCGCGACTACGGCGCCGACACCGCGCGCTGGTTCATGCTGTCCGACAGTCCGCCCGAGCGCGACCTCGAATGGACCGAGGCCGGCGTGGCGGGCGCGTGGCGCTTCCAGCAGCGGCTCTACCGCATCGCCGGCGAGGCGCTGGCCGAGCTGCCGGCGGCGGGCGCAGCCAGGCCCGCGGCCTTCTCGCCGGCAGCGACGGCGCTGCGCCGCGCCGCGCACAAGGCGATCGCCGGCGTCTCGGCCGATATCGAGGCCTTCCATTTCAACAAGGCGGTGGCGCGGCTCTACGAGCTCGCCAGCACAATCGACGCGGCCAAGGCCGCCGACGACAGCGCCCGCTGGGCCAAACGCGAGGCGCTGGAGATTTTCGTGCGCCTGATGGGGCCGATGACACCGCATCTCGCCGAGGAGCTGTGGCAGGCGCTGGGCCACGAGACATTGCTCGCCGACGCGCCATGGCCTGTCGCCGAGGACGCCTTGCTGGTCGACGACACGGTGACGGTGGCGGTGCAGCTCAACGGCAAGCTGCGCGGCACGCTGCAACTACCCAAGGACATCGACAAGTCGGCCGCCGAGAAGGCCGCCCTGGCGCTGCCCGAGCTGGCGCGCGGCCTCGACGGCAAGATGCCGAAGCGGGTGATCGTCGTGCCCAATCGCATCGTCAACGTCGTGGTGTAAGTCGTTCGGGGCGAGGTGTCCGTGAAGATCGAGCCGCGCCAAGTCGACGCCTTCCTGAAGAAGCCGGATCCCAAGATCCGCGGCGTCGTGGTCTACGGTAACGACGACGGCCTGATCGCCGAGCGCGCGCTCGCGCTGGCCCACACCGTGTGCGACGACATGAAGGATCCGTTCCGCGTCGTCGACATCGCAGGCGACGCGCTGAAGGCCGATCCGGCGCGACTGGCCGACGAGTTCGGCGCCATGTCGCTGATGGGCGGCCGGCGCGTCATCCGCGTGCGGCCGGCCGGCGAGGAGACGGTGGCGGCGCTGGAGAACCTGGTCGGGGCGGCGGCCGGCGACGCGTTGATCGTGATCGAAGGCGGCAACCTCACGCCGCGCTCGGGCTTGCGCGCGCTGGCCGAGACCGAGGCCTGCCTGGCGGCGCTGCCCTGCTACATGGACAACGAGGCGGCTCTCGAGGGTCTGGTCCAGGACGCCGCCCGCGCCCGCGGGCTCGGCGTCGAGCCCGAGGCGCTCGACTGGATCGTCGAACGGCTGGGCGGCGATCGCGGCCAGAGCCGCAGCGAAGTCGACAAGCTGCTGCTCTACAAGGAAGGCGACGGCACCACGACGGTGTCGCTCGACGATGCCCTGGCGGTGCTGGGCGACACGGCGGCGATCGGCATCGACGATGTCGTGGCCGCCACGTTCGACGGCGAGCTGGTCGCGCTCGACCGCGCGCTCGACCGCACCTTCGCCGAGGGCGGCAACGCCGTGCAGCTGGTGCGTGCCCTGCAGCGCCATGCCGACCAGCTCCATCTCGTCTCCGGCCATGCCGCGGCAGGTGGCAACCTCGAAGCCGCGATGTTCAAGGCGCGCGGCCTGCCGCGCGGCGGGCGAGTGCGGCAGCGCTTCGAGCGCCACCTGCGCGCCTGGCCGCTCAGGCGTCTCGGCGATGCATTGCAGGCAATCCTCAAGGCCGAACAGGAGTGCAAGTCGACCGGCTATCCCGACGAGGCGATCGCGCGGCGGCTGTGCCTGGCGCTGGCGTCGTCGGCGCGCGGCGCGCGGCGGCGGTAGATATCGGTTGCCG
>VGCQ01000418.1 GCA_016870055.1 Alphaproteobacteria bacterium
TGTCGCTGCCGCACCGCGCAACAAGTCTCAAGGTCGAGATCCAGGCGATCGCCGTCGTGCCGGCGTGAGCCGCGACGTTTTGGGCCGGCAGGCAAACCGGCGGCGCGTGCTCTACAATGGCGCGTGGTCATCGAGTCCAAAGTACCCTTAGGCTTCCGCAAGCTTGCCATCACCGGCTTCGCCGCGGCCAACGGCCCGTGGTTCGAGAAGATCGACGGCCGCCGCGCCATTCGCGGCTTCCTGCCGCGCGAGCAGCACGCCAATGCGCTGGGCATCGTGCATGGCGGCATGCTGGCGGCCTTCCTCGATTCGGCGCTGGGCACCGCGGTGTTCCACGCCCTGCAGCGCCGCGCCGTCACGGTGCGGCTCACGCTCGACTATCTCGGGCCCGGCCGGGTCGGCGACTGGCTGCAGGCCGAGGGCGAGGTGGTCGGCCATGATGAGCATATGGCGCAGGTGCGCGGCCGTCTCTATGGTCCGCGCCACGACGTCATGACGGCCACGGGCACCTTCGCGCTCTTGAGCCGCCACCGCTCGCTCGATATCCGGAGCTGATGGTGCCGCCTCTCGATCCCGCCAACGACAATCCGCCCGCCGGCTTCCTGCGCATCGATTTCGAGCGCGGCCGGCCCGAGATCACCTTCAACAGCCATGTCGGCACGCTCTACGCCAAGCGCGGCGAGAAGGGCACGCGCGACGAGTTCGTGATGGGCTTTCGCGTGCAGCCGCACATGTGCAATCCGGCGGGCGGCCTGCATGGCGGCATGATGATGACGGTGGCCGACCTGGTCGGCACCATGGGCGGCGGCACGCTCGCCGGCCTGCGCAAGTTCCTGCCGACCGTCAACATGACCTTCGATTTCGTGGCGCCGGCCAAGGTCGGCGACTGGGTCGAGGGCCGCGCCGAGATCGTGCGCCAGACGCGCTCGCTGCTGTTCACCAACATCTACCTGACGGTCGGCGAGGAGCGCCTGCTGCGCGCCTCGCAGATCGCCAAGATCCCGTCGGGCGAAGGCCTCGCCTTCGGCAAGGCGCGGCTCGACCGTTCGGCCCAGCCCGCCTGACCGGCCGGGCGATGCGCGAGATCGAGCGCGACGAGCTCGATGCCCTGGCGACCGGCGCCTGGATCCTGGGGGCGGGCGGCGGTCGCCGGCCTGCCGGTGGTCGATGGCGACGCCACGGGCCGCGCCTTTCCCGAAAGCCAGATGACGAGCTTCGCCGTCGCCGGCCTGCCGCCGCTCGCCTCCGTGCTGTGCGATCCGCGCGGCAGCGAAGTCATCATCCCGCGCGCCGCGACGGGCAAGTGGATGGAGCGGCTGAGCCGGCAGGTCTGCACCGAGATGGGCTCGGTCGCCTCGGCCTGCCGCGGCCCGCGCAGCGGCCGCGAGGTCAAGGACCACGGCATCCTGCACACCACCAGCCGCGCCATCCGCATCGGCCGCACGGTGCTCGAGGCGCGCCGCCGTCACGACGATCCGGTGGCCGCCCTGGTCGCGGCCGAGGCCGGCGTCGTGCTGTTCACCGGTAAGGTGCTCGATGTCGAACGGCGCACCACCCAAGGCTTCCTGCGCGGCCGCGCCCGGCTGGCCGGCCTCGACGGCGACCGCGGCGCCACCTTCGAGCTTGCCTTCCAGAACGAGTATGCCGTGGCGTGGCGCGACGGCGCGGTCGTCGCCACGACGCCCGACATCGTCTGCACCATGGACAGCCAGTCGGGCGAGGCGCTCGGCACCGAGGCGCTGCGCTACGGCCAGCGCATCCGCGTGATCGCCCTGCCGGCGCCGGCCAAGTTCCTGACGCCCGCCGGCCTCGCCCAAGTCGGCCCCCGCGCCTTCGGCTACGACTTCGACTACCAGGCAGTGATGGTCGAGCCTGCTGCAACACGCAACACCGTTGCGCGCGAATGAGATGAAGTGGAACCGCTTGCGGTTCCACTTCATCTCATTCCGCTCTATCGGGCCGCCTACACCGCCGCCCCGAAGTGGCTGTTGAGCGCGCGGCGGCCGGAATCGGTCAGCCGCACGGTGCGGCTGCGGCGCAGCTTCTCGGCCCAGCCGCGGCGGAAGAAGGTGTCGGCGATGGCGGCGCCCAGCGCGCCCGAGATGTGCGGCCGCCGCTCGCTCCAGTCGAGGCATTGGCGCGCGAAGTGGCGGCTGCCCAGGCGGCGCGCGCCCGGCACGTCGACGCCGAGGCGGCCGCAGAACAGCTCGCCCGACGGCGTCAGCCGCCAGTCGCGCGGGCCCATGGGCTCGATGTGGCCAGCGCGGGTCAGCGCATCGGTGACGGCGATGCCGACCTGGCCCGCCAGATGATCGTAGCAGGTGCGGCAGAAGCGCAGATCGGGATCGCGCCGCCAGGCCGCCGACTTGGCGGCCGGCGGCGCGCGCGTGCCGGCGAGCGCCATCAGCGCCTCGATGGCGTGCGCCACCTCGGACGAGGCCAGCCGATAGAAGCGGTTGCGGCCCTGGGCGCGAGCGGCGAGCAGGCTCGCCTCGACCATGCGGGCGAGATGGCCGCTCGCCGTCTGGGCGGTGACGCCGGCGGTGAGCGCGAGCTCCGATGCGGTGTGGGCGCGGCCGTCCATCAGCAGCGACAACATGGCGGCGCGCGCCGGATCGCCCATCAGGGCGGCGACTTCGGACAAGGCATTCACGGTGGTCATGCCCCGACTCTAGGGGCCGCCCGCGCCGGCGGCCAGGGTCGATAGTTCGGTGGCGGCCGAAGGATAGCCAAAGCCACGTCGACGCTCATGTTCCTCTCCCCGGCTAGGGGGAGAGGAGGAGGAAAGAGGGAGAGAAAGAAGAGAGGAGACAAGAAGAGTCACCGCCACTTCGGATTGGCGATGGCGATCTTGTCGGCGATGGTGGCGTCGAGATGGGCCATCAGCGCGGCGTCGCGCTCGTCGCGCTGGCCGGCGCGCAGTTGGCGGGCGAGTTCGCGATTGAGATCGTCGAGGCTGCCGGCGCGGCCGAGCAGCTTGGCGAGCCGCTGGTGTTCGCGCGCGTCGGCGGCGGGCCCGAGCCGCGCCTCGCGTTCGAGGATGGCGAGCGCGTTGGCCGCCACGCGCATCTGGAAGGCGAGGCCGGGATGGCTCTGCTCCAGCGCCGGCATCGCCTCCTCGCGCAGGAAGTCGGCGACGGCGGCCAGCAGCTCGGACATGGTCGGGCGATCCTGCGCCATGGGCTAGCCCATGGCCTCTTCGGAGCGCGGACCTCCAGGTCCGCTCATGTCGTCGCATCGACGAAGAGGCGGGCCTGGAGGCCCGCGCTCCGGCACGACAGTCGATCGCGACATGCGGCTAGCCTCCCGCCTTCAGGAGTTGCAGGAGATCGACCTCGGTCTCGACGGCGCGCCGGCCGATCGAGGCGAGCTCCATGGATTTTTGCGCGCCGGAGAGATGCTTGTGCGCCTGGGTGTGGCAGATGATGCCCCAGCGCGCCGTGCCGAACACTTCCCACCAATGCGCCCGCGCCGGATCGACCGTGCCGCCACCGGCACGCTCGTAGGCCGCCCACAGCGCCTCGCGGCTGCCGAAGCCGCCGGCCGGCTTGTCGATCGCGCCGAAGCGCCAGCTCTTGACGCACAGCCAGCCCAGATCCTCGACCGGATCGCCGAGATGCGCGCCCTCCCAGTCGAGGATCGCCGTCACGCCGCTCTCGTCGGCGAGATAGTTGCCGGTGCGGTAGTCGCCATGCACCAGGGTCGGCCGCGCCGCCAGCGCAGGCTTGCGCCGGTCGAGCCAGGCGAGCGCCAGCTCGAACACCGGCTGGGCGTAGCCCAGCGCATCGAGCAGGCCGCGCAGGCTGGCGATCTGGTCGGCCGCCTGACGCTCGGCGAGCGGCGGCAGGGTCGCCACGTCGATGGCGTGGATGCCGGCCAGGATGGCGCCGAGCTGGCCCGCGATCTTGCCGCGCGCCTGGGCATAGGGCGGGTCGCGCAGGAGCTTGCGCGCGATCGCCGTGCCGGCGACGCGGCGCATGACGAAGCCCTCGCCCAGCCCGTCGCCCGGCACCAGCTCGAACAGCACCTCGGGCGCTCGGGCGCCGCCGGCGAAGGCCGCGCGCAGCACGCCGAACTCGGTGGCGCGGTCGAGCGCGGCCGAGCGTTCGCGCTCGCCCTTCGGCGTGCCGGGCGGGTCGCGGCGC
>VGCQ01000419.1 GCA_016870055.1 Alphaproteobacteria bacterium
ATAGAGCAGCTTGCGCCGCCCCGCCTCGGCCGGCACCGATTTCGGCACGCCATGGGCAGAGAACACCACGGGACGATCGTCGGGCACCTCGTCCAGCTCGTCGACGAAGATTGCCCCCTTGGCCTCTAGGCTCTCCACGACATAGCGGTTGTGCACGATCTCATGGCGGACATAGACCGGCCGCCCGTAGCGCTCGATCGCCCGTTCGACGATCTGGATGGCGCGGTCGACGCCGGCGCAGAAGCCGCGCGGGCTGGCCAGCAGGATCGTGAGCGGCGGTTTGGACTGGGCCATGAGAGATGTTCTGACAGCGTCCTCGCGCATGCCGGCCCGCTCGCTTGCAGGCCATCGGAGCATTGCCTAGACTCCGCCGCCAACTGTTTGGCAGCAACGGATTAGGCGGCGGCACCGTAACAAAGCCGTCGCAACGGGGAAAGCAACATGACCGAGCCGGTTGTCGCGGCAAAGGCGCCTGCAAAAGTGACGTTGGAAGCTGGTAAGGACTATTGGTGGTGCACCTGCGGGCAGAGCAAGAAACAGCCCTTTTGCGACGGCAGCCACAAAGGCGGCAGCTTCGTTCCCGTGAAATACAACGTCGAGAAAAGCGGCGACTACTGGCTGTGCGCCTGCAAGCACACCAACAAGCAGCCACTTTGCGACGGCACGCACAAGTCGTTGGCATGACAGCCGGCAGGTTCGCCCTCGGCGTACCGACCGTCCTGGCGCTGTTGCTGGCCGCCTGTGGCTCGGGTGGCGACGAGGCGCCGTATTGTCCGGCGCCCTTCACCGTCCAGGATGCCGGCCGCCTGACTCATTTCCGCGATGGGCCCGGGCGCGATCCGCGGGACATCGAGTATGAAGCCGTGCTGGCCGCGGCCGGCACGAAATGTACGGCGAGCCGCAATCAGATCGAGGTCACGCTGATCATGCGCATCTCGGTCGCCGCCGGTCCTTCGGTCGTCACCGGACCGACGCGGGTGCCCGTTTTCGTGCGCGTGCTCGACGGCAGCAATTCCGTCGCGCAAAGCCTGGAATTCACCGCCGACTTCCGCCTGACGGCGAACAATCCGCGCGCCACGTCGCAGGAGGAGCTGACGCTGCGCCTGCCCTATGGCCGCGACACCGGCGGCTATCGCATCGCCGTGGGCCTCAAGCCGACGCCCGAGGAGCTGAACTACAATCGTCGCGGCCGCCAGTAGGCCGCCGGTAGACCGCACGCGAAGGAGATCGCCTTGAGCGCTTACGCCGACCGGTTGGAAGCCCTGGCGGCTTCTGCCGCCGACCGCTGCACGAGTTGCGGTCGCTGCTTCGAGGTCTGTCCCACGGCGCGCGAGATCGGGCTCGAGGCCACCCAATCGACGCGGCGCGTCGGCGAGCTGGTGGCGTTGACGCGCGGTGCTGTGCCCGCCGAGGATTTGCAGAAGTGGCTGGGTGCCTGCGACGGCAGCGCGCGCTGCAGCGAGGCCTGTCCTGAAGGCATCAATGTCCGCCAATGGGTGACCATCGCCAAGATGAAGGCGCTCGAGGCGACGCGGGTGCGCGAGGTCGGCGCGGTCAATGCCGCCAACCGTTTCCGCCACATGGCGCAGGCAGTGCGGCTCTTGGCCAGCATGCAGCTGCCGTCGCAGACCTTGAAAAGAATCCTGGCGCCGGCCGAGCGACGCACCGCCGAGGTGCTGTTCTATACCGGCTGCAACGTGCTGCGCACGCCGCACATCGTGCTGAACGTCATGGACATCCTCGATGCGCTGGGGCTCGACTTCGACGTGGTCGGCGGCACCGCCCATTGCTGCGGCGTCTACCAATTCCAGGAGGCCGACCTGCCGACCTACGAGCGCATCGGCCATCGCACCTTCCAGCGCTTCGGCCAGTCGGGTGCGGCCCGCGTGCTGACCTGGTGCCCGACCTGCACCAAGAACTTCGACGAGCTGGAGAAGGACGTCGCGGCGCCGTCCTTCGGCTTGGACCATGTCAGCGAATTCCTGGCGGCCAACCTCGATGCGCTGAAGGTGCGCTTCAAGCCCGACCAGCCTCGGCGCCGCGTGGTGATCCACGAGCATCTCGGCATCGGCGCCACGCTAGCGAGCATGCGCAAGCTGCTGGCCGCCGTGCCCAACCTCGAGCTTCTGGAACTGCCTCAGGAGTCCGGCTTCTCCTACGCCTGCGGCGGGCAGGCCGCCAAGTTCAAGGAGCGCGAGCAGGCGATCCATCGCGCGCTGGCCGAGGGCGCGGTGGCGCTGGGCGCCGACACCATCGTCACCATGTACCATTCCTGCCACCGCGCGCTGGCCGGCGCCGAGGCGGTCTATCCGCAGCTCAAGGTCGTGAACTTCACCGACGTGCTCGCCGAAGCGCTGGGCCGCGGCGGCCATCCCGACTACTACCGTCTCTACAAAGTGGGCGGCGCCATGGACGAGGCGGTCGCGGCCGCCCGCCGCTTCCTCGAGGACAACGGCGTGACAGTCGACGAGGCCTCGGTGCAGTCGCTGACCGCCGACATCTTCAACGAGACCGGCCTTGCCGGCTCGCGCGATGCTTTCGCGGCGGCTTTCACGGCGCTGGCGAAGACCACTTGAGCGACGACGTCTGGCTCTTTTCGTGCGGCACTTTGCAGCAGGAAGGGGTGCAGCTCGCGACCTTCGGCCGGCTGCTCGAAGGTCGCATCGACGCTCTGCCAGGCTATACCACGGTGCCGTTCGAGATCATGGATCCTCAGGTGATCGCTACCAGTGGCAAGAGGTTCCACACCATGGCGAGGCCCTCGGGCGATTTGGCCGAAGAGGTCTCTGGCGTCGTCTTCCGCATCACGCCGGCCGAGCTTGCCGCGGCTGACACCTACGAGGTGTCGGACTACAAACGCATTTTGGTACGACTGAAATCGGGACTTGAGACGTTCGTCTACGTCGGCGTCTGAGGGCTTTCTCCGAGAAAGCGTTCGATCAAACTTTGGCAATGACGAGTGAGTGTCTGCTTCGCCGTCGCTTCAGCGTGCGGGATCTCGGGATGCTTTGCCTGCAGCATGTCGAGGGGCCAATGCTCGCGGCCATCTATAGGCGGCAGCCACAGATATGCCTGATGGACACCCAGGACCGCACCGATATCCGTGTCGAGCGCCGGTAAGGCACAGTAGTCATGCAGCGGGGCGATTCGGTGAGCGCCCTCTATGAAGGTGACCTCGCCGCACAACATGCTGCGCGCGATCTGACCGATCTCGCGACGGACGGCGACCGGCCCCAATCGCTCGATGATCCGCTGACAATAATGGTTTGCCGTCTGCCCGGCCCACTTCTCGGCGCCGTCGATTTCCGGGTGTAGTTTTGCGAGCGCATCCTGACTCCAGTACTGCCTCACCGCACCCAATGGGAAGCGGTCACTCTCGCTGTTTATCGCCACGAATGGGAGAAAGTCCTCGTCGAAATCGTCGATCTCCAATGCCTCTGCACGAGGCACCATCAACGCGCCTTCAAGAAACGACAGCTCGCCGTCCAACATTCGTCGAACGATATCGACCAGCTTCTTACGTTCGCGGTAGGCGGCCAACGAAGCCATTCCTGCTGTCACCTCTTCTTCACCGCCAACACCGCCCAGGCGGCGTCGGCGAAGAAGCGCACGTGGTCGGATAGATTGCCGGTGAAGCGGCCGTAGACCTTGTAGGTCGCCGCCTGCATCACGACGCCGACCGCGGATGCTGCGACGAGATCGATGCTGCGCTTGGGAATCTCACCGGCCTTCATCGCCGCGGCGATGACGTCGCGCACCACAGCGACCGGGTTGGGCGTGCCGTCGGGCACCTGGATCAGGAACGAGTGTTGATTGAGCAGATGATAGGCAAACAGCGTCCAGTCGCGGTCGGCCCATTCACAATAGCAGCGCACGATCGCCTCGATCTTGGCGCGCAAGCCGTTCGCTCGCCGCTGCGCTTCGGCGAGCGCTTCGGCCAGCCCTTGGTGATGGCGCAGGAAAAGATCGAGCGCGAGCTGCTCCTTGCTCGGGAAGTAGCGGTAGATCGTGCCCTCGGCGACCGAAGCCGCCATGGCGATCTCCTTGGTCGTGGTCTCCGCGACGCCGCGCGCCACGAACAAAGTCAGCGCGGCGCGTTCGAGTCTCGACTTGGTTTCCTCGGCT
>VGCQ01000420.1 GCA_016870055.1 Alphaproteobacteria bacterium
GCCGACGGAGCGCTCGATGGCGAGGGCGCCGATGTCGAGCGCCTGGCGGAGCGGCTGGGCATGGGCGGCCGGCAGTTGCGCCGCCTCTTCCAGCAGCATCTCGGCGCCTCGCCGATCGCCGTCGCCCAGACGCGCCGCGTGCTGTTCGCCAAGCAGCTCCTGCACGACACCCGCCTGCCGATGACCGAGGTGGCGTTGGCGGCGGGCTTCGGCAGCGTGCGACGGTTCAACGAGACGTTCCGCACCCTGTTCGACCGGCCGCCCAGCGCGCTCCGCCACAAGAGCGGGGCGACCAACTCGGCGCATGACGGCGTGACGCTGCGGCTGGCCTACCGGCCGTAGTATGACTGGTCCGGCATGCTGGCGGCACTGGCAGCGCGCGCCACGCCGGGACTGGAATGGGTCGAGAACGATGTCTGGCACCGCCACATCGACATCGACGGCAAGCACGGCACCGTCGCGGTCGCGCATTTGCCGGCGCGCAACTCGGTGGCGGCGACCATCCGCATTGCCTCGGTCAGGGCGTTGCCGGCGATCGTGGCGCGCGTGCGCCATGTCTTCGACCTCAGCGCCGACATCGCCACCATCGACCGCCATCTCGCCCGCGATCCGCGCCTCGCGCCGCTGATCCGCCGCCGTCCCGGCCTACGCGCGCCGGGCGACTGGGAGGGCGAAGCGGCAAGCCCGGTGCTCGACCGTCACGCGCCGCCGGCGTGGCGGCCGTGGCACGCCTATGCCCAGCAACATCTCACGATGGCCGGCCATGCCTGATCCGCTTCCTCTGTCGATCGACCGTCTCGCCACGCCGATCGGCGAACTGCTGATCGTGGCCGACCGCGACGGCCGGCTGCGCATCATCGACTGGACCGACCACGAGGCCCGGCTGCGCCGCTGGCTCGACCGCGCCTACGGCAAGGACGGCTACACCCTGCGGGCGGCGCGCGATCCCGGCGGCCTCACGACGGCGATGCGCGCCTACTTCAAGGGCGATATCGGCGCGATCGACAAATTGCCGGTCAAGACCGACGGCACGCCCTTCCAATCGAGCGTGTGGCGCGCGCTGCGCAAGATTCCGCCGGGCAAGACCGTGAGCTACGGCGAGCTGGCACGCCGCATTGGTCGGCCCAAGGCGGTGCGCGCCACCGGCCTCGCCAACGGCCAGAACCCGATCAGCATCGTCGTGCCCTGCCATCGCGTGATCGGCTCGGACGGCACGCTGACCGGCTACGGCGGCGGCCTGCCGCGCAAGCAATGGCTGCTCGAGCACGAGGGCGCCTGGCAGCGCCGATCGACCTGACAGGCGCGCCCGGCTGAGCGACAATCCGACGTCGAGCATAAGGAGCGCGTCGGATGCGTTACGGCTTTTATCTCCCCACCCGCGGCCCGACGGCCACGCGCGACGGCATCCTGAAGCTGGCGCGCGAAGGCGAGCGGCTAGGCCTGCATTCGGCGATGATCGCCGACCATGTCGTCTTTCCGGTCGAGAGCCGGTCGGCCTACCCCTACACCGTCGACGGCAAGCATCCCGGCACCGGCGACGCGCTCGAAACCTTCTCGATCCTGGGCGTCGTGGCGGGCGCCACCGAGAGGTTGCGGCTGGTGACCTCGGTGCTGGTGCTGCCGTATCGCAACCCGGTGCTGACCGCCAAGATGGTGGCCTCGCTCGACGTGCTGTCGGGCGGGCGGATCACGCTGGGCGTCGGGGTGGGCTGGCTGAAAGAGGAATTCGCGGCGCTCGACAGCCCCGATTTCGACAAGCGCGGCGCGGTGACCGACGAGTGGCTCGCGATCTTCAAGCAACTGTGGACGATCTCGCCGGCGAGCTTCTCGGGCGCCCACTACCGCTACGCCGACATCCGCTGCGAGCCGTTCCCGCTGCAGAAGCCGCATCCGCCGATCTGGGTCGGCGGCCATTCGCGCGCCGCGCTGCGCCGCACCGCGCGGCACGGCGACGGCTGGCATCCGGTGGGCGCCATCGCCGCCTCGCCGCTGCCGCCCGAGGAGATGCGCAGCCTGCTCGATTCGCTGAAGCAGATGACCGCCGCCGAAGGCCGCGACTTCGCCAAGCTCACCATCTCCTACAAGGCGCCGCTCTACGACACCGGCCTGTCGGACCGCGCCGGCAGCCGGCGCAGCTTCTCCGGCAGTGCGCAGCAGATCGCCGAGGACATCCGGACCTTTGCCGGCATCGGCGTGCACGAGCTGATCTTCGACTTCCGCGGCAGCTCGATCGCCGAAAGCATCGAGCGCCTGCAGAAATTCGCCGCCGAGGTGATGCCGCAGGTCGGTTAAGGCTGTACGTCGAGCCCCTTGTAGAGCGCGGCGCTGTAGATGCCGTGGGCGCGCACGTTCTTGATGCTCTTCTTTGCGACCAGGAAGAGCCGCGAATGGGCGGCCGGGATCATCAGCGCCTCGTCGTGCACCTTGCGCTGCACCTCCTTGAAGTACTTCTCGCGGTCGGCGTCGTTGGTCGCGTGACGGCCGAGCTCGAGCAGCCGGTCGGTTTCCGGGTCGGCCCACATCATGCGGTTGGGCACCGGCCGGTTGTTGGAGTGATAGTAGAGATACATCTGGTCGCCGGCCGAGGTGTAGGGCACCGACAAGGTCCAGATGTCGTAGTCCTGTTGGGCGATCTTCTGGAAGAACACCGTGGGATCCCAGGTCTGGATCTTGATGTCGATGCCGACGGTGCGGGCCGCCGCCTGCATAATCTCCGACAGCTTGGGATTCTGGCCGACGGTGTAGGAGTACATCAGGAGCTCGAGCTTCTTGCCGTCCTTGTAGCGGAAGCCGTCGGCGCCGGGCTTCCAGCCGGCCTCGTCGAGCAGCCGCTTGGACTTCTCGGGATCGCGCGTGGTCAGCACGTCGAGGGTCGCCGGCTCGAAGTCGAGCGCCTTGGGATGGACCAGCGAGCGCGCCGTGTCGGCCTGGCCGAAGAAGATCGCCTTGTTGATCTCCTCGCGGTCGACCAGATGCGACAGCGCCTGGCGCACGCGCTTGTCGGCCATGTTCTCGCGCGTGCTCTTCAGTCCCCAATAGAACATCGAGAAGTCGGCGGTCGGCTCGTAGACCGTGAGATTGGGCGCCTTCTTGAAGGTCTCGATCGCCTGCAGCGGATTCCAATGGCAGAAATCGGCCTGGCCGGCCAGCATGGTGGCGATGCGCGTCGTCTCCTCGGGCACGATGCGCCAGATCATGCGCTCGTACTTGACCGGCCCCTTGTTGGCGTAGACGCCGGTCGGGCCCCATTTGTAGGCGTCGTGGCGCTTGAGCACGAGCTCCTTGCGCGGCTCCCACTTCTCCCAGCACAGCGGGCCGGTGCCGTCGAAGCCTTTTACGCCGAAATCGGCGCCCAGCGCCTCGACATTGTCCTTGTTGATGATGGTGGCGGCGAAATTGGCGAGATCGACCAGCAGCTCGGCATGCGGGCGCTTCAGCTTGTAGACCACCGTGTGGGGGCCGTCGGCGGTGATGCGGTCGATGTCGCCCAGCCGCCAGTAGAACGGGTACTTGGCGTTGGGATCGGCCAGGCGGTTGAAGGAGTAGACGACGTCGGCCGCGGTGAACTTCTTGCCGCTGCAGAAGGTGACGTCGTCGCGCAGGCGGAAGATGTAGGTGAGCTTGTCGGCCGACACCTCCCACGACTTGGCGAGCAGCGGATGGACCGTCTTGAGATCCCAGTCGAGCGCCACCAGCGTGTCACCCATCATGAACATGGGATGGCCCATGCCGCTCGAGGTGTTGTTGTGCGGATCGTACCTCGGCGCATCCTGCGTGCGGATGTTGACCAGGGTCTGCGCCGATGCCCCGGCTGTCACGCAAAGCCCGACCGCGAGCGCCACCAGCGCGCCCGTTGCTCCCTTGACCATTCCGTTCCCTCCCGCCGGTGTGTCCCCGGCTGACGGGAAAAGTCTACGGGGTGGGTCGGCGGGAGTCCTCATGATTCGGACCGCGGGCCTCCAGGCCCGCGGTCCGGCAAGACTAGAACACAGTCCGCCCAGCTGGAATCAGCTCGGCGGACTGTGCCCGGTGCAACAAGCATAGCCCGAGCGCGCAAATCCGATCAGATTGAACCGTGAGCGGTTCAATCTGATCGGATTCCGCTCTAGTGTCCTGGTTCAG
>VGCQ01000421.1 GCA_016870055.1 Alphaproteobacteria bacterium
TGCCCGCCTTCGTCTACGGCTGCTCGCCTGCCGGCATGGGCGGCGTCGACGAGGCGTTGAACCTCGATGAGTTCCAGCATGTGACTCGCACGCACGCATTGGCGGCGTGGGACTACCTGGCGGCGGGGCGGTGAGAAGCGGGGGCTTGACGACGGTTGGCAGGGTCTCCATTTTTCTAGCCAGAATTTCTGGCTAGAAAGTCGTCATGCCTTCTTCCACCTGGTCGTTGCAGAACGCCAAGAACCGCTTCAGCTCCGTCATCGAGGCGGCGTGCCACGGCAAGCCACAGACCGTCACCAAGCACGGCAAGCCCGCCGTTGTCGTCGTGGCAGCCAAGGAATATGCGCGGTTGCGTCACCTCGAGCGGTTGAAGGCGCCGAGCTTCGTTGACCATCTGCTGGCGATGCCGACCGGTGGCGACGAAGCCGATCGATTGGAAGGCCGACTGCGCGACATCGATCGCTGATGTACTTGCTCGACACGGTCGTTCTGTCGGAACTGCGCAAGCGGCCGCAGTGCCGCAACCGGCATGTCGTTTCCTGGTTCGCTTCGGTCGAACCAGACGACTTGTTCATCAGTGTCCTCAACATCGGTGAGATCGAACGCGGCATCGAGCGCCAGCGAATAGTTGATCCGGCTTTTGCCGACGTCCTGGCCACTTGGTTGGATGTCATCGTCAGGAACTACGGTGAGCGCATCCTGCCGCTTACCACGGGCATTGCCCGTCGATGGGGCTTGCTTTCGGCTCGAATCGGCAACAAGGGACTTGATCTTGCGATCGCTGCGACCGCTTTGGACCACGATCTCACGGTCGTCACGCGCAACGTTTCGGATTTCGTTACGACCGGCGCGCGGGTGATCGACCCGTTTCAGCCGCGCTCCTCGCGGCGCCCACGGAGATGACCGAGGGGGCGTTGGCCGCCATAGACCTACACCACCGGCACGCGCTTGGCGGCGAGCATTGCGGGTGAGATCACGTCCATGTCGAGCGGCACGTGCCAGCGCTTGGTCAGCCGAACCTCGGGTGCTGTAATGGCGGGCTTGGCGCCCGTGAGCACGAAGCCGTCATAGCCCTTGTCCATGACCTCGTTGCACTTCTGCACGTAGACCGGGAAGCCGCCGATATAGGGCATGAAGACGCGCGGGCGGCCGGGCACGTTGGCGCCGACATACCACGAGCTGCAGGTCGAGCGCAGCGACACCTGCGCCACCTCGTTGACGTGCTCGACCCAGCGATCCTCGTCCTCGGCCTTGGCCTCGAAGCTCTGCGCGCCGACGTCGCGCAGATGTGCCATCAGGTCGACCATCCAGTCGACATGCTGCTCGATCGACTGGATCATGCTGGCCAGTACCGACGGGCTGCCTGGGCCGGTGATCATGAACAAGTTGGGGAAGCCCGCCGTGGCGAGCCCGAGATAGGTCCGCGGTCCCGCCCGCCATTTCTCCTGGAGCGTGAGCCTGCCGCGGCCGGTGATGCGGATCTTGTCGTAGGCGCCGGTCATGGCGGCAAAGCCCGTGGCGCAGACCACGGCATCGAGCGGATAGAGCGTGCCTGCGACCACGATGCCGTCGGCCGTGAAGCGCTCGATCGGCGTCTTGGCGACGTCGACCAGCTTCACATGCGGCTTGTTGTAGGTTTCGAAGTAGTCGGTGTCGACGCACAGCCGCTTGCAGCCGAACACGTTGTCGGGGCAGAGCAGCTCGGCCGTCGCGGGATCCTTGACGATGCCGCGGATCTTGGCGCGGGCGAACTCGGCGATCGTGTCGTTGGCCTGCTTGTTGAACAGAAGATCGCCGTAGGCGCCGAGGAAGGGCAGGCCGCCCTTCGTCCAAAACTCCTCGTATTGGTGCTGGCGCTCCTCGGGTGACGCTTCGAGTGCCGGCTTGGCGTTGAACGGGAAGTAGAAACCGGTCGGCCGCGAGCGCGCCTTGGCGCGCAATGCCGGGTAGTCGGCCTTGACCTTGGCGACGTGCTCGGGGTCGAGCGGCGCGTTGTAGGCCGGGACCGAGTAGTTTGGCGTGCGCTGGAACACCGTCAGCGTCGTGGCCTGCTCGGCGATCAGCGGGATCGACTGGATGGCCGACGAGCCGGTGCCGATCACGCCGACGCGCAAGCCGGTGAAGTCCACTCCTTCCTTCGGCCATTCGCCGGTGTGCCAGATCGCGCCCTTGAAATCGGCCAAGCCGTCGAACGGTGGGCGATTGGCGGCCGACAGGCAGCCCACCGCCATCAGGCAGAAGCGCGCCTCGATGCGGTCGCCGCCGCTGCCGTTCAATCTCTCGGTCTCGACGATCCAGACCGAGCGCGCCTCGTCGAAGGTGGCGGCGCGGACGCGCGTCTCGAAGCGGATGTCGCGCCGCAGGTCGAAGCGGTCGGCGACATGGTTGGCGTAGGCGAGAATCTCGGGCTGCGGCGCGTACTTCTCGGTCCAGGTCCACTCCTGGTCGAGTTCCTCGGAGAAGGAATAGGAATACTGCAGGCTTTCCACGTCGCAGCGCGCGCCGGGATAGCGGTTCCAATACCAGGTACCGCCCACGCCATCGCCGGCCTCGAAGGCGATCGCGCTGAATCCCATTTGGCGCAGGCAATGGAGGGCGTAGAGCCCACCAAAGCCCGCGCCGACCACGACGGCGTCACGGCAAATGACGGGAGCGAAGGTCGAAGGTTCAGTCATGCGATCATTTTTTGTCCGAGCGGCGTCGGCGACAAGGTGTCAGGCAACTTGCGAAACCGCGGCGTTCGCTGGGCGAAGCGGTCCATGGCCGTGCGATTTCAAGCCGATTGCCGGCCATGCGGCAACAATATTGCAGTCGCAGTGCCGCCGCAGGCGCCTTGCAGCCGACATTACATGGAATTGTATCTGTAGAGAGGCTGCAGCAATGTCAAAGGCCTACCATTGGGGTACAACATTGGACGCCGGTCTCCTGTCGACGGGACGGCCGGCATGCCGATGGTGGTGGGGTCCTTTTAGGCGATGTTCTTCGATCGTCGATCTGAGCTGACGGCGGCGCTTGCGTCCGCACGGTCGGCGTTGGTGGGCGTGGCGGTCTTCACCGCGCTGCTGAACGTGCTCTACCTCACCGGCTCGTTCTTCATGCTGCAGATTTACGACCGCGTGCTGCCCAGCCGCAGCGTGCCGACCCTGGTCGCGCTCTGCGTGCTCGCCGCGGCGCTCTACGCTTTCCAGGCCGTGCTCGACATCATGCGCAACCGCGTGCTGACCCGCATCGCCGGCGGGCTGGTCGAGCAGCTCGACCGGCGTGTCTACGACCTTACGGTCAAGCTGCCGCTGCGCGCGCCGGCGATGCGTCAGGTCGAGCCGGCACGCGACCTCGACCAGGTGCGCACCTTCATGGCCGGCGGCGGGCCGACGAGGCTCAGCGCCGCGCCCTGGTCGAGATCGTGAGCGGCCGCGCCGGCGGCCCGCCGCAGATGATCCGCGACAATCTGGTGAGCGACTTCCGCGGCGTCGAGTTCCGCCGCATCGACTTTGCCGCCGACGGTTTGAAGCGCTCCACCGAGATTCCAGGCGTGCTCGCCTTCGAGATCGAGGGCGTGGCCTCGCGCAATCGCTCGGGCGAGCCCTACTACATCGACAACACCGCCCATCCGGCCAACCGGCGGCTGGCGCTGGCGCGCGCCCGCAAGACCGAGGTCGAGGGTTTCGGCCTGAGCCTCAGTATGCTCGGCAGGGGCAACAACGGTCACTTCGCGCCCTTCGCCTGGGCCGCCTGATCGGCCGGCTCTTGCCCGATTCCGGCGCCTCGGCGGGCTCGGCGTCCGATCTGCTGCTCGGCCAGCGCCTGGCGATCGTCGCGGCGCTGGCAGGCCTGGTCGGCGTCAGTTGGCTCTATCTGTTCGATGCCGCGGCCGAGATGGCGGCCATGGACCACGCCACCATGCCGATGCCCATGCCGCCGACGCCGGCCGCCGGCCTCGCGCCGCTGTTCGCCATGTGGGCGATCATGATGGTCGGCATGATGCTGCCCTCGGCGGCGCCCGTGATCCTGACCTTCGCCACGGTCAACCGCCGCCGGCGCGGCCGCGGCCAGCCCTATGCGCCGACCGCGCTGTTCGTCGCCGG
>VGCQ01000422.1 GCA_016870055.1 Alphaproteobacteria bacterium
GCCGGCCGGCCAGCCGCCGCCGTGACTAGCGCCTTGGACGAACGCATGGTGCTCAATTTGCTCAAGGCCATGAGCGATATTAATTTCGAAAAGCGGCTGACCCTGATGCCGAGCTATCGGTTATCGGGATTGACGCGCGATCTGCGCCGGGCGATCACCATCGGCTATGACCATATCGTCTTGCGGCGCATCGCCGAGGCCTTCCAGCGCCGCATCAACGCCATTATCGAACAAGGCGGCGCCGATCCGACGATCAACTCGGCCCGACTGGGCGCGGCTTTTATGCAGCTACGCTCCTATGTCGGCGATCTGGTCGAGCTGGAACGCTATGCCGATCGTTTTAATGCGTTGCGCAGAAATCAGAATCTGCAAGATCTCGTGGAAATCGTTTTCTATCTCTTTAAAGTCAGGCTGCCGCCTGGTTTCGTGACCTCGGCGGAGTACTATCAGGATGCCTTGGCCGACGCCGATTTCCCCCGGATCAATCGGCCCAGCTTCGAGGCGAAGGTGGTGGCGCGCGCGCGCGACATCGTCCAGCGCGGGCTCGACGAGGCGACCACGATCGGCCCGATCATGCGCCAAGGCCGGGAGATTAGTGACCAGCTCCGCCAAATCTTCGGCCGCGGCGCGCCCGGCCGCGGCGTTGACATCGCCAGTTTCCGCGCCCTTGCTCAATCGCTGACGCAATTCCACGCGGCCTTGTCCGATCCGGCACGCGGCTCGCTGCACGGGGGGCCGCCCCTGAGCTATCCGGGGTTCCGCGAAATGCTCGCCGACATCATCGGCTTAGAGACCTTTGGCGTCAGGCCGGAACTGCCGGAGTCCGATCCGCGTAAATTTGAGGCCAGCACCAAATTTAGCCGAGAGCTGGCCGATTTCCTCAGCGGCGAATATACCCGGCGCCAGGCCATGCTGCGCGATCTGGCCCTGCCGGTGCTGGGGCCAATGTTGCGGCAAGACGGCGGGGAGGTTCGCTTGGAGTTGGCGCCGCCGGTCGAGACCCTGCGCGGCCGGCTCGACCGCTGGTTCGAGCAACCGTTCATGACCGCCGAGGCGCGGCCACGCGCGCTGCGCACCGGCGGCCGCTTCGTCTGGGACTCGCGCGTGCTCGAAAGCGCGATCGGCTTGGCCGAGAGCTATATTCTGTTCGTCGCCGATGAGCTCGGCGGTTTTCCCGCGCCGATGCAAGACTTGGTGCGCGGCCTGGCGCTGGACGGGCTCAACGCCGCGCTGCTCGATCGGGTCGCCCAGGCGCAGACGCCCTTCGCCGAATCGGGTAGCCGGCTGCGCCTTGACGACGAACTGCGCCAGGAGATCGCCTCGTTCCGCGACGCCGCGCCGGTCCTCCAGCGCCTGCTGCAATATTTCGACCAGCTGCAACTGGCCCAGGGCTACGATCGTCTGGCCGAAGTCGCGATCAACCACGCCATCGCCATGTTGGGCCAGGCGGAAGGCCTGCTCAACAGCGAGCAGCTTTACTTGCCCCAAGGCGGAAACTTCGCGTGGTGGAGCGGCGGCCGCCCGGTGGCGCCCGAGGCGTTCGGCGTGCTTGGCCAAGTGGAACTGCCTCGCTACTTGGCGGCGCAGCGCCAGCGCATCGCCACGATCACCCGCGACTATGCCGAACCGCTGGCGGGCTTCCTCACCAGCACCGCTGCGCGCGGCCGCGCCGCCGGTCCGCTCGCGGCCAAATGGGAGGGCATCGTCGGCGCGCTCGCCGATTATGACTCCAACCGGCCTAACAACAGCCTAGCTACGCTCGAAAAGTTCATCGCGGTGGACATGGACGAAATCGAATTGGCCAATTGCCCGGCCAAGCTTGGCCCCCGCGCCGGCTCGCGCGGGGCGGACTTCTTCGCGACCCGCCTGGCACAGCTCCGTCAGGGCATGCTCGATCAATGTCGTGTCCTATCTGATCGTCAAGGCAGCCGCGCTTACGCGGAGCTGGCAAATGCGTTCAATCAGAACCTGGCCGGAAGGTTTCCCTTTGTCGAGCCGGGCGCGCAGCGGGTCGGCGATGTCGACCCAGTCCAGCTTCGTCGATTCTTTCAGCTCTACGACCGGCGCGCCCAGGCCGTGCGCGAATCGATCGGCGCCCGGCCCCAGGGGCCGGCGGCCAGCCCTGGCCACGATTTCCTCGACCGCATGGATGCCGCCCGCGAGTTTTTCTCTGGCCTGCTCGGACCTGAAGGGCCCGCGCGCAGCTTCGTGCTCGATGTCGATTTTCGCGTCAATCAAGCCGCTGAGATCGGCGGGCGCGAGATCATCGAATGGCAGATGGAAATCGCCGACCAACGGGTCGCGCTCGGCCAAGGCAAGAAGACCTTGGCCTGGCAGGTAGGGCAAACGATCGTCGTCGGGCTGCGCTGGGCGCGCAACGGTCCGGCCGCGCCCGTGACCGATGATGCCCAGCCGGCCCTGCGCGTGGACGATTTGACCGCGCTGTTCGCCTATGAAGGGCCATGGGCGCTTCTCGACCTGTTGACGCGTCAAGCATTACCGGCGGGCGAGGCCGCGACCTTGAGCGAGAACCGGCCCCATGTGCTGAAGTTCACCGTGCCGATCCAAACCAATCCGATCGGCGCGGCGCGGCCGGAACCGCGTCTTGCCTCGCGCGTCTATGTGCGGATCGCGGTCAAGACCGTGACCCGCAGCGAGGGCAAGCCCGACGCCGAGACCGCCTTGACCTTGCCGCGCCTGCCGGCGCGCGCGCCCGAATTGCGATAGGACCCGATATGATCAATCTCAAAGGCATTTTGGCGCCGATCTCCGATCAGTACCCGACCGGTGACGATCTGCGTTACGAAGGCACATACGACCGCATCCGCGAGGCCCGGCGCGAGGACGACCCGACGCTGCCGGCCGGCGTGTGGCAAGCCAAGCTCAAGCGCGCGGATTGGGCGGCGGTGCGTGATCTCACCGCCGAAACGCTCGCTGCCAAATCCAAGGATTTGCAGGTCGCGGTCTGGCTGACCGAGGCGCTGGTCAATCTCGAGGGTTTCTCCGGCCTGGCCGAAGGGATCACCATCTGCGATGCCCTGTGCGGCACATTTTGGGACAAGCTCTATCCGCGCGTTGAGGACGACGATGTCGAGGCGCGCGTTCTGCCGATCGCTTGGATCAACGATAAGCTGATCATCGAGCTGCAGAGAATTCCACTGACCGAGCCGGTCGGCACTCAAGTGCAATCCTATAATTGGGCGAATTGGGAACAGGCGTTGCGCCTCGATCAACTCGCCAATCGCGACCGCAAGGCCTTCGACAAGGCCGATGCGGAAGGCGAGGTAACCCGCGCCAAGTTCGTGACTGCCGCCCAGCAAACCTCCGAGGCATTCTATACCGCCACCGCTGGAAAGATCGCCGCGGCGATCAGGGCCACCGAGGAGCTTGGCTTCACCTTGGACGAGCGATGCGGCCGGCAAGCACCCAGTCTCAGCCGCCTGATCAATCATCTCGCCGCGGTTCACGGACTGATCGCGGGCTTTTTGCGCGAGCGCGGCGCGGTGGCGCCGGTGTTAGGCCAGCCGCCGGCGGCGGTGGCGGACGCGATCCCCGCTGCAGCCGGAACGGCCAATCCACCCAAGGTGGCTGGCGGACCAATCCGCTCGCGCGAGGACGCCTATCAGCGCCTGCGCGAGGCGGCTGAGTATCTGCTGCGCACCGAGCCGCACAGCCCGACGCCTTATTTGGTCCGGCGCGCGGCGAGCTGGGACGCCATGCCGCTCGCCGAACTCTTTCGCGAGATCATCAAGGATGAGGGCGATTTGGCGCAGCTCTATCGGCTGCTTGGCATGACGCCGCCGCCCAGGTAGCAAGTGACGCCGTTGCTGCGGCTCTAACCAGCTCAAACCGGGCACTATCGCCGCTGTCGGACCGTCGGCTCGGTCTAGTTGCCGAGGCCGTCGTCCATGAAGAATCTGATGATTTGAGTTTCAAGCTGACGTCTCGGCCGCATAGCGGACGGGAAAGAGCATTGAGAACAGGGCACGCAAAAGCGCGTCCAGCCAGCGCGGGAGAAGCTTGAAGTTATAGCCGGCAGCGGCCAACACCGGGTTGATGCG